>MTNI01000006.1 GCA_002011415.1 Candidatus Acetothermia bacterium JdFR-47 | reverse complement strand
TTTTTTCTTGTTTCTAAGATCGAACGCCGCTACATTGGATATTGATGGACATTCGGGCATTTTGCCGGACTTACGTGCGCGCGTTGACCGATGTACTTGCCCAGGGCGATGCCAGCGAGGAGTCGTGCTATTCAGCCCTCGGGGTCTACCAGGCATGTCACAAATGGCTCAATGGTCGCAAAGGCTGCGTCCTCTCCCTCGACGAAATCCGCACCTACTGCCGCATCGTAACTGCTCTCGGCAAGACCATCGCAATCCAAAAAGAGATCGAAGCCCTCTGTCCCATTGTAGAGGGCAATCTGCTTTAGGTGCCGCTAGAGTGACCGCAAAGCGAAGGAGAGTGGGCATGGATGTGTGCTTGACCGTTCAGCTTGGGATGGCTTCGGCTACAACTGGGAATGCCCCCAATGATCAGGCCTCTTGCGTGCCGGGGCCTCTGGCTGCTCAGGGACCTTCCGTCCGGGATCTACTTCAGCCTGGGAAGGTATGGGGACCTAGTGCCATCTGCCAAGGCCAGGCTGCTCGCCGCCTCGGAGACGGTGCTCGGCTATCTGATCATGGAGTCACCTGGTGGCCTTGCTCCTGCAGTAGTTTAGGGGCTCGGGTAGCTCCTAGCGCCCTCAGTCAACCGGCAACAAAACTAAATCACAAAAGGACTTTGGTATTAAGGCTTGAATTTACTCAGGGTCTTGAGTAAATTTACTCAGGGTCTTGAGTAAATTGAGATCTGGGTGGGGACCCATGTTTAAACGACCGATGTACGGCGAACTGTTGCGTCGGCTCCAAGAGCCGCGGCGGTTTATCCAAGTGCTGGCCGGAGCCAGGCAGACCGGGAAGACCACCCTGGTCCAGCAAGTACTCGCGGATCTGCCCCTGCCAAGCCATTATGCCACCGCCGATGAGCCCACCCTCAAGGATCCGGTTTGGATTGAACAGCAGTGGGAGGTCGCAAGAAGACTGGTCGCCAAGAACAAGACCCCAGCCGTTCTAGCACTTGATGAAGTGCAAAAGATTCCAAACTGGTCTGAGGTCATCAAACGGTTGTGGGATGAGGATACCCGGGCTAAGCTGCCGCTCCATGTTGTCCTCCTAGGCTCTGCCCCGCTTCTCATGCAGAGCGGGCTCTCGGAAAGCCTCGCTGGCCGGTTCGAGGTAATTTATATGCCCCACTGGTCGTTCGCGGAGATGCACGAAGCGTTCGGCTGGTCTTTGGATCAGTACATCTACTATGGTGGGTATCCCGGCTCGGCGCCGCTGGTCGACGATCCCGATCGGTGGCGACAGTACATCTTGGACTCTCTTGTAGAGACCACGATCTCCCGCGATATCCTGCTGCTGCGCCGTGTGGACAAGCCGGCTCTGCTCCGCCGCTTGTTCGAGCTCGGCTGTCAGTACTCAGGCCAGATTCTCTCTTATACCAAGATGCTCGGTCAGCTCCAAGATGCCGGGAACACCACCACCTTGGCTCACTACCTTGATCTTCTCAAGGCCGCAGGCTTGCTGGAGGGGCTCCCCAAGTACGCGGGCCAAAGAGTCCGTCGGCGGGCGTCGAGCCCGAAGCTTCAGGTCCACAACAACGCCCTGATGACCGCTCAGCTGGACGTATCGTATGAAGAGGCGAGGGAAGACCGGGGAATCTGGGGCCGGCTTGTGGAGTCCGCAGTCGGCATGTGGCTGGTAAACGCGACCCGGGGTACGCCAATTCGTGTTTATTACTGGGCATCGGGCAACCGCGAAGTAGATTTCGTCCTGGCCAAAGGGGCAAAGATCGTGGCTATCGAAGTCAAGAGCTCGTACCGAAGCCAACGTCTCCACGGCATGGAAGTTTTTGCAAGGGAGTTCAGGGTTCATAGGATGCTGCTTGTTGGTGGCGATGGGATTCCAATTGAAGAGTTCATCACCACGGACCCAGCAACTTGGTTCTGATCGTGGTCAGCAAGGGTCAAACTGAGTCGACAGCTCGTGTCTCTAATCGGGCCTTCTTTGTGATCCAGTGAGGTTTGGCTTTGCGGTGCAAACACGGTGCCGGTCGCTGAGCAACCTTCAGCTTCCGGGGCTGGCCTGCGATCGCGTAAGAAACAAACGTCGTGTCGTCCCTGAGCTGGACAGTTGACAGAGCCTCTCCCTGCGAATAGCATTGGACGCGGTTTTCGCTAGCGATTTGGAGGTGAATTTCCCTTGGAAGCTGTTTTGGAAACACGTCGCCTCCCGAAGAAGGTAGGGGATGCGATTCACGCGGTGGGCCGGAGGAAGGAGTCCGTGGCCCGGGTGTACCTCAAGGAGGGCGAGGGCCGGGTGTGGGTGAACGGCAAACCGGCGGAGGAATACTTTGCCGCCTTCGCCTTCACCGATGACTACCTCAACCGGCACCTTCTGTCCCCGTTCTACGTGACCGGGACTATGGGCCGGTTCGACGTCCGGGCCCGGGTTGAGGGCGGCGGGGTTACCGGCCAGCTCGAAGCCCTCAGGCTCGGCATCGCCCGGGCCTTGGTGGGCGTGGCCCCGGAGTTCAAGAAGCCTCTGAAGGACGCGGGGCTTCTGACCCGTGACGCCCGCGAGGTGGAGCGCAAGAAGTACGGCCGCCGCAAGGCACGCAAGAAGGAGCAGTACTCCAAGCGGTGATATCATGAAAAAGGACATCCATCCGGAGCTCTACCGAGCAGTGGTCCGGTGCAGCTGTGGGGCGGAGTTCGAGACGCTGTCCACGAAGAAAGAGCTGCACGTGGACGTCTGTTCGCGCTGCCACCCCTTCTTCACCGGCGAGTCCCGGCTCGTGGACGCCGAGGGGCGCGTGGAACGCTTCGAGCGCAAGTACGGAAAAGACTGGCTCAAGAAACAGAAGAAGGGGTAAATGCCCGTTGGGGGCCAGGCGGTAATAGAAGGGGTAATGTTGCAGAACGGCCACCGCGTCGCGGTGGCCGTTCGCACCCCTGATGGCTCCATCGCCGTGGAGCCCCTTTCGGGGGTGCGACGGTTCGGGAGGCTCAAGAGGATCCCGTTTCTCCGCGGACCCATCCGCATGTACGAGATGCTCTCCCTGGGGATGCGGGCCCTCAACCTGTCCGCGCGCCTGGCCTATGGGGAGGAGGCAGCCGGCTCACGCTGGGATTTCCTGCTCACCGTGGCCCTCGCGGTGGTCCTCGTTGGGGGCGGGTTCGTCGCCCTGCCCGTTTACCTCACCGGGCTCATCCACATCTCGAACCCGGTCCTGTTCAACCTCGCCGAGGGCGGGATCCGGGTGGTGCTTTTCCTTCTGTATCTCTACGCCATTTCTTTCATGCGGGATATCCGGCGGGTGTTCCAGTACCACGGGGCGGAGCACAAGGTGGTTCACGCCTACGAGGCCGGGGAGGCGACCCTGGCGGCCGCCCGGCGCCAGAGCCCCCTGCACCCCCGCTGCGGCACCGCCTTCCTTCTTCTGTTCGTGGTCATAGCCATCCTCATCTTCTCGGTGATCGCGACGGACAGCATCTGGATCAAGATCCTGGGCCGGATCGTGCTCCTGCCGGTGGTAGCCGCCATTGCTTACGAGGTGCTGATGGTGGGCGGGCGACACCCCAGGGCATGGTGGCTACGGCCGTTCCTGCTTCCGGGGTTGTGGCTGCAGCGGCTCACCACTCGAGAGCCAGCCGACGATCAGATTGAGGTAGCCCTGGCCGCCCTGCGCTACGTCACCGAGGACAGCGCCGAGAGCCTTTCCACGACATCGTAGGGCACCCGAACTAGCCCCAGGGTTTCCCTGACCGAGCCAGGACCGTGGTCGTCTGAGCCTCCCGTCGGGATGAGATCCAGTTTTTCGGCTAGCATTCGTAACTCGGGTATGCTGGTCTGGTTCTCCTCCTCGCTGTAGGGGTAATCTACTTCCACTGCAGCCATGCCCTCCGCCTTGAGCCTCCGGAGCACTTCTTCGAAGTCGGGGAAGGGAAGGAGCTTGGGGTGGGCCAGGGCCGCCACCCCCCCCGCGGCTTGGATGGCCTCGATCACTCGCTTGCTCGACGCCCGGGGGAGGGGCACATAGCACTCCCCGCCCTGCCCCAGGAATCGGTCGAACGCCTCCTCGAAGGTCGCTGCCACCCCATGCTTTACGAGTTCAGCGGCAAGATGCGGTCTGCCCACCGAGCCTTCTGTCCGGGCCGCCACCTCCTCGTAGGCTAATGGGATCCCCAAGACCTCCCGGCAGCGCCGGACCATCTCCTGCATCCTCCGCACCCTGGCCTTCGCCATCCAGGCGAACAACTCCTGCAGGGCGGGATGGCGGGGCTGGATGAAGTAGCCGAGGATCTCGCCTCGTTCCCCGAAGATGTCCGCCTTGAGTTCCACCCCGCTGATCACCTCGATCCCCTCGATCACGGCGAAAGGCGCGGTGAGCTCGGGTCCCACGGTGTCGTGGTCGGTGATGGCGATAGCGGAAAAGCCGGCTCGTTTTGCCCGGCGGGCGGTCTCCACCACCGACAGCGTCCCGTCCGACCACTTGGTGTGGAGGTGGAGGTCGCAGAAACGCTCTCCGCCCATGGGGGACGCCTAACTGAGGGAGCGCAGCCAATCCACGGTGGCTGCCAGGCCTTCCCTAAGGGACACCCGGGGGGTGAAGCCGAGCACTTGGGCGGCAGCGCTTCCGTCTAGGGCGGAACGGCGCACCTCCCCGGGCCGCGCTGGGGCATAGCGGGGCTCTCCGGAGAAGCCGATGAGCCGCGCCAGCTCTTGGAAGATCGTGAGCACGGAGGTCTCCTTCCCGGTTCCCACGTTGAACGCTGCCTCGTCGAAGGAAGGGGCACGGAAGCCGGAGAGGAGCTTCTTCGCAGCGAGGATGTTGGCGTCCGCCACATCGCCGACATAGATGAAGTCGCGGGTCTGAAGGCCGTCCCCGTAAATGGTGGGGGTTTCCCCTGCGAGCATCGCCCGCCCGAATATAGCCACCACGCCGGCCTCCCCGTGGGGGTCCTGGCGGGGGCCGTACACATTCCCGTACCGCAAGGCGATGTAAGGAAGCCCACGGGCGTCCTGGAAGGCGTAGAGGTAGTGCTCACTTGCGAGTTTGGCCACCCCGTACGGCGAAAGGGGACACTTGGGGGCCGTCTCCGGGGTGGGGAGCACCTCCGCGTCCCCGTACAGTACTCCCCCAGAGGAGGCGAACACCATTCCCTTCACCCCGGCCTCAAGGGAGGCGGAAAGCAAGTTGAGGAGTCCCACTAGGTTGACCTGGGCGTCGTAGGCAGGATCGCTCCAGGAGCGCACCACCGATGCCTGGGCGGCCTGGTGGAACACGATCTCTGGCTCGAACGACAGCACTGCCTGGCGCACATCCTCCTCGTCTTTAAGGTCTACGTGGAAGAAGGAAGCCCCGGTCGGGACGTTCTCCCGGCGGCCGGTGGAGAGATCGTCGAGCACCCCCACCTCCCAACCCTCTTTGAGTAGCCGTTCAGCCAGGTGGGAGCCGATGAACCCCGCTCCTCCGGTCACGAGTGCTCGCACTTTTCCTCCTTCCATACCCGGTCCAAGATCCCGTTGATGAAGGCGGGGGCCTTCTCCGTGCCGTAGGTCTTGGCTAGCTCCACCGCCTCGTCGATGACCACCTCGGGCGGGGTGTCGGTGTGCAGAAGCTCGTACAGGGCGAGCCGCAGGATGTTGCGGTCTACCAAAGCCAGGCGATCGAGTCCCCACCCTTCCGCTCTGCGGTCGATGATGCGGTCGATCTCCTCCCCCCGCTCGACGACCCCCTTGAGGAGCTCCTCGGCGAAGAGTGCCTCGTTCCCCAAGTCTTCTTCTTCAAGGAGCTCTTCGGGGGAGAGGGGGAGGAACTCCCTGCGATAAAGGCACCGCAGGACCGCCTCGCGTGCCCGGCGCCTCATCCCGCCCTCAAGAGGTCTCGCTCGTGGCCGGTCGGGCGGTGCCCCGAATCACCAGGTCCACCTCCAAAACCGGCAGTCCCGTCTTGGCCTCTATCTCGCGGGACAGGAGCTCTTGAATACGCTCGGCCAGCCTGGGTGCTTCCTCCTCATGGGGGAGGGGAAGCGTGATCTTGAGGTACACCCCGTCGCTTGCCGACACGAGCCCGATCTTGAACCCGGAGAGCCCCAGCTCCCTCCTCAGGAGCCCGGCGGCAAGCTGCTTGACAGCCTTGGGCGCAATGGCGATCTCACCCTTGGGGCCAGGGCGGCGGAGGGCCCGGCTGGCGGCAAGCCAATCCGCCAAGGCGATGGCCAGCATCAAGGCTGCCCCACATGTCGCGGCCCCGATGGCCGAGATCACGGCCCGCCCCACCACCGTGGTGGCCGCAGCCGCCCAGGCCGGGGGAATCCCCCATCCGGCGGTGAACACGGCCAGGCCCGTGGTCCCCAGCAGGATCACAAAGCCGATCCCGTATAGGAGCGCCACCTCAGGCCTCCTCCTCCGGGAACCCCTCTTCCTCCGGGAACACCACNCGGGTCACCTCCACGTCCACCGCCTCCACCGGCAGAGCGGTCATCTTCTCGATCTCTTCCTTGATGCGCTCCTGCAATTTCTGGGCCACCTCGTGCACGGGATGACCGTAGATCACCGACACCTTGATGGCGATCCTCACCCGTCCATCGGCGAGGTGGGTCTCGACCAGCTTCCGTGCCGCTTCTCCCCGGGGGAAAGCTTCCCCTTTCGGCGGGGCGATGCCCTCCACCTCAGCCGCGGCCAGCCCGGCGATGGTGGCGATCACATCGCGGGAGATGCTGACTTTGCCCTCATCGGGTCCCAGCTCGGACACAAATTCCTCCTCTTTAACCATTCTCCCCTCCTTCCTCGGCCTCCTCCTCCAAGACCAGCGCCTCCTGGGGNGGGATCACCTGCTTGACGAACACGTCCACCCGTCCGACCCGGACGCCGGCCAGCCCCTCCAGGTCTTCCCGCACGGCCTGCTGTACCCCTTGGGCCACCTCGTGGACCGGATATCCCAGAACCACGGCGATCCTGAGCTCCACGTCCACCCGGTCCTCGCCGAAAGTGATCTGGAGCCCCTCTTCCGGGCCGGCGAAGATGTTCATTAACCCGCCCCCGCCGCGGAGAGGCCGTACCCCCTCCACTTTCTCCACTGCCCGGGCGGCGATCGCCTCCACCACTCCCGAGTGGATGATCACCCGCCCGAGTGGTCGCTCGAGTTCCAGCCGTTGCTCTGCCATCCTCCTCCCTCCTTATCCAACCCGCTCCACGTACGCGCCGGTGCGGGTGTCCACGCGAATCACGTCCCCTGCCTTGACGAACAGGGGCACTTTCACCACGAGCCCGGTCTCTAGGGTGACCGGTTTCTCGCCTCCGGTGGCGGTGTCTCCCTTGACCCCGGGCGGCGCCTCCACCACCTTGAGGTCCACGAAGTTGGGGGGCTTCACTTTCACCATCTCTCCCTGATAGAAGAGGCCCATGAGCTCCATGCCCTCGAGCAGGTAGCCCTGGAACTCCTTCACCGCCTCCTCTGGGAGCTCATACTGCTCGAAGCTCTCCTTATCCATGAACACGAACGTGTTTCCAGACCGGTACAGGTACTGCAAGGGACGCGTCTCCATGAACGCGGCCTCGATGTTGTCCGAGTCCCTCAGGGTTTCGGTGACGACGCGTCCGGTCTTGAGGGACCGGAGCTTGGCACGCACGAAGGCGCTGCCCCGGGCCCGCTTCACGTGTTCGAACTCCAAGACCTCGTACAGTTCCCCGTCCTTGAGGATGGTCATCCCCCGTGTGATCTCACCGATGGAAAGCCCCATGTTCATCCTCCTTTCGCATTGTATACCGCCCGTGATGTTAACGGCTATGGCCCGGCTAGGATCTGGAGCCCCACCCGGGCGGTGCCCTGCTCCAGGATCCCCAGGGCTTCAGCGGCCGCGTAGGAGAGGTCTATGATCCTCCCCGCCACAAACGGTCCGCGGTCGTTGATCCTGACCACCACTGACTTCCCCGTGGCCAGGTCCACTACCCGGACTACGGTGCCGAAGGGGAGCGTCTTGTGAGCGGCGGTGAAGGCGTACATGTCGTAGGGCTCGCCGCTGGCCGTGGTCTTTCCGTGGAAACCCGGCCCATACCAGGATGCAATCCCCACCTCGTCGTAACGGGGGGGGCCTGCCCAGAGAGCGATCGCGAGGACCCCGGCTAGGATGAAAAGCCATTCAAGCCGCATGGGACGATTATAGGCGTCGCAGGGGGTTGGGGAGGTGGTCCAGGGCTATGTGCAGTAGATGAGGGAGGTAGACGCCCACGAGGATGGCGGGGATGGAATTCACCGGAAAGCCCTGTGGAAACGGGACTCCGAAGGCGAAGTGGAAGCCCGTCCAGGCTGCGGCCACGAGCGCCGCTAGGTATAGGAGGCGGGTCAGGGGGCCGAAGATCGGNGAGTGGGAAAGGCCCCGGTGACGGAAGAGGTATGCATACGGGATCCATAGGCCCTTCAGCGGACCCCAGCGGCGACTGGGGGCGGCGCCAGCAAGGTCGAGGTCGGGAGAGAGGAGGAGGCTTGCGCCCACGTAGGTAAGGGCAAACACGATGAGGGAGGTGCGCCCCACCCCGAGAAGAGCCCCTCCGGCCACCCATAGGGGCAGGGTCGAAAGCTCCNCCGCTAGGTGCACCTTGCCCGCNGGCATACTGGAGACTGTAGCCGGGGGATCCAGGCGGCACAACCCTTGACCCCATGCAGGGGTGCGGCTAAAATCCAGCTGCTTAGCAGCCATGTTACCTGAGTGCTAAATTTTGGAGGAGGTGGCTCATGAAGGTCAAACCCCTGGGTAACCGTGTGCTCGTGAAGAAGATCGAGGAAGAGGAGCGCCGCACCCCGGGTGGCATCGTCCTGCCCGAGTCGGTCAAGGACGAGAAGGCGATCCGGGGCGAGGTCGTGGCCCTGGGCACGGCGGAGAAGTTCGACGTCAAAGAGGGCGACAAAGTGCTCATCTCGGCCTATGCCGGGACCGAGATCCGCATGGGCGAGGAGAAGTACCTCTTGGTGAAGACCAACGATATCCTCGCGATNATCGAGGAGTGAGGAGGTGACCATGGCGGCCAAAGAGGTCATATTCGGAGAAGAGGCAAGGCGTAAGATCCTTGACGGCGTGGAGAAACTGGCCAGCGTGGTGCGGGTTACCTTGGGTCCCCGCGGCCGCAACGTCGGCATCGAGAAGAAGTTCGGTTCCCCCGACATCGTGAACGACGGNGTCACCATCGCCGAGGAGCAGGAGTACAAGGACCCGTTCGAGAACATGGGGGCCCAGCTGGTGAAGGAGGTCGCCTCCAAGACTAACGATGTGGCCGGTGACGGGACCACCACCGCTACCATCCTCGCCCACTCCCTGGTTAAGGAGGGGTTCAAGATGGTGGCGGCCGGCGCTAACCCCATGGCTCTGAAGCGGGGCATCGAGAAGGGCGCCAAGGCCGTGGTGGACGAGCTCAAGAAGATGTCCAAGAAGCTCTCCACCAAGGAGGAGACCGCCCAGGTGGCCACCATCTCCGCCAACGACCCGGAGATCGGCCGCATCATCGCCGATGCCATGGAGGAAGTGGGCGAGGACGGCGTGATCACCGTGGAGGACTCCGACACCATCGAGACCTACTACGAGGTCGTAGAGGGGATGCGGTTCGACCGCGAGTACCTGTCCCCCTACTTCGTCACCGACCCCAAGAAGATGGAGGTCGTGCTTGAGAACCCCTACATCCTCATCACCGACCGCGAGCTCAAGAACGCCCTGGAGCTCATCCCGCTGCTGGAGAAGGTGGCCCAGACCGGCAAGCCCTTGCTTGTCATCGCCAAGGACGTCACCGGTGAAGCCCTGTCCACGTTGGTCTTGAACAAGCTGAAGGGGACGCTCATCTCCTGTGCCGTCAAGGCTCCCGGCTTCGGCGACCGCAGGAAGGCCATGCTCGAGGACATCGCTATCCTCACGGGCGGCGTGGTGATCGCCGAGGACGCCGGTATGGAGATCAAGAACACCACACTCGACATGCTGGGCCGGGCGGAGAAGGTGCGNGTCACCCACGAGGACACCACCATCATCGGCGGCAAGGGTGACCCCAACGCCATCAAGGCCCGCATCGAGCAGATCAACGAGCAGATCAAGACCACCGACTCCGACTACGACCGGGAGAAGCTGGAGGAGCGCAAGGCCAAGCTCGCTGGCGGCGTGGCGGTGATCAAGGTCGGCGCAGCCACCGAGACCGAGCTGGAGGAGAAGAAGCACCGCATGGAGGACGCCCTCGAGGCCACCAAGGCCGCCGTGGAAGAGGGGATCCTGCCCGGCGGTGGCGTGGCGCTCCTGAACGCCGCCAAGACCCTGGAGAAGCTGGAGAAGGAGCTCGACGGCGACGAGAAGGTGGGCGTTCAGATCCTTAGGCGGGCCCTGGAGGAGCCGGCGCGGCAGCTCGCCGAGAACGCTGGGCTCGAGGGGGCCGTGATCGTGGAGAAGCTGAAGCAGGAGAAGCCGGGCGTCGGTTTCGACGTGGTCCAGGAGAAGTTCGTCGACATGTTCGAGGCCGGGATCATCGATCCCACCAAGGTGACGCGCTCGGCGCTCCAGAACGCTGTCTCCATTGCCGGTATGCTTCTCACCACCGAGGCTTTGGTTGCTGAGATCAAGGAGGAGAAGAAGGAGACCTCTACTCCGCCGATGGAGTTCTAGCCCAAGAAAAAGCCAAGGGCCCCGGCCCCTCCGCCGGGGCCCTTTTTCACTTTCGTATCTCTACTTCCTGCCAGGCCATCCCCCAGTGTCCCTCGGGATCCACCGC
Organism: Candidatus Acetothermia bacterium JdFR-47; assembly: GCA_002011415.1. GTDB lineage: Bacteria > Bipolaricaulota > Bipolaricaulia > Bipolaricaulales > Bipolaricaulaceae > JdFR-47. Next base: position 3,852 of record MTNI01000006.1, on the reverse strand, counting down.
CTTGACGAGGAGCAGCGCCACCCCGGCGGAGAACACCTCGGTGCCGGTGTCCAGGTCGTACGTCCCGGTTGCCGGCAGCTCTTCTGCGAGAGGGATCAGGGTGGCCCCGCTGTCGTAGGAGACGGCGATCATCACCGTGAGCTCCTCTGCTGGGGTGTCCGGATCCGCGGCCTGCCATGTCAAGGTAACCACCCCGGAGAGCGGTCCCTCCGGGAGGGTGAGCTCCACCCGGGGTGAGAAGAGGAAGCAGAATTGGCGGTGCCAGGGCTCCCCATAATGGGGTTGCCTTTCGCGTCGAGGAGTTCCCCGGCCACCCCGTTTCGCCAGGTGAAGCGGCCGTCAGGGGCGTCGGGGGCGATGCGCTCCATCGAGATCCCTCGGTCCCCAGCCCACCAGCCTGCGGGGCACCCGGCGTTGGCGGTGTCCACCACCTGCCCCTCGGGGTCGACCAGGCGGAGCTCGGCCCCTGAGTTGGGGAGAGCTCCGCGGTAGATGAGGTCCGCCTCCCGACCCACCACCGTGTCGTCCCCGCCCCGCTCGAGCAGGAAGAAGCCGTGGGGTTCGATCACACGGCTTTTGAGCACCACCGTGGCTCCGGACTCCTCCCCCAGCGGGATCGTGACCCCTTCCCAGGACAACGTCCAACCCGTAAGGTCCACAGGCTCGTCCGAGGGATTGTAGAGCTCGATCCACTCGTCATAGGGGGAGGCTATTGTCCCCCCCCAAGCAACCTCATTGATCACCACCTGGGACAGCCCTCCCAGGAATACCGCCAACACCGCTACGAGCGTCAGAAAAAGACGCACTTGTATCACCCCGCCCATGATGGGGCCCTGCCGACCTAGGCGTCAACCCCTTGCGCCGATCCCTTAGCCCTCCCATAATCCCGCGGAGACGAATGCGCCATGGCAGATAAGAAAGTACTCATCGTAGAATCGCCCACCAAGGCCCGCACTCTTTCCGGCTATTTAGGCCGTGGTTTCGAGGTCCACTCCTCCAAGGGCCACGTCCGGGATCTCCCGGAGAAGGAGCTCGGGGTGGACATTGAGCACGGCTTCCGTGCNAAGTGGGTGGTGCGGGACCGCAAGCTCGTGACCTCCCTGCGCAAGGCGGTGCGGGACGCGGCCCAGGTGTACCTGGCCACCGACCCCGACCGGGAGGGTGAGGCCATCGCCTACGACCTTATGGAGCTCCTCTCCGACGGGGCGAAGGACCGGTTCGCGCGGGTGCTCCTCCACGAGATCACTCCGGAGGCAGTGCGGCGNGCCCTGGAGGAGCCGGGTCAGGTGGACATCAGGAAGGTAGAGGCCCAGCGGGCCCGCAGAATCCTGGACCGGCTGGTAGGCTATCAGGTAAGCCCGCTCCTCTCCCGGGTGTTGGCTGGCCGGAGGTTCGAGGGTCTCTCCGCCGGGCGTGTCCAGTCCGTGGCCCTTCGCTTTATCTGCGACCGAGAGCTCGAGATCCAGGACTTTNAGCCCGAGCCCTACTGGGAGGTGTACGTTCACTTCCCCACCGAACCCCCCTTCACCGCTCAGCTGGAGGGAAAGCTCACCGAGGTGGCGGAGGTTGAGCGCTTGGCGGAGACGCTCACGCAGGCTCGATTCGTGGTGGAGGAGGCGGTGGAGGAGGAGGTACGGCGNCGTCCCCCGCCCCCGTTTATCACCTCTACGCTCCAGCAGGCTGCCTCGAGTGAGCTGGGGTTTTCGCCTCGGCGCACTATGCAGATCGCTCAGCAGCTCTACGAGGGTGTGGAGGTGGCCGGAAAATCGGTGGGCCTCATCACCTACATGCGTACGGACTCGGTCCGGGTGGCGGACTCGGCGATCAANGAGGCACGGGAGCTGGTGCGGGAGCGGTTCGGGAAAGAGTATCTCTCCCCCCGGCCACGACGGTTCAAGAACAAACGGCGTTCCCAGGACGCCCATGAGGCAATCCGTCCCACCAGGGTCTCTCTGACCCCGGACGAGGTGGCCCCTTACCTTTCTCCGGAGCAACTCAAGCTTTACACGCTGATCTGGAAGCGGTTTGTGGCGACGCAGATGGCGGATGGCATCTGGCGCCGCCGCAAGGTCTTGATCCGGGCCGACGGCCTCAAGTTCCGGGCCTCGGCCTCCTGGCCCCAGTTCCCGGGGTTCACCGCCGTGCTACCGGTGGCGAAGCTGGAGGACGAGGACAAGGTGCTCCCGAAGGGCCTGGCGGCTGGGATGGAGCTTCCCACCCCCGAGCTCGACGTGGAGGAAAAGAAAACGGAACCACCGGGACGTTACACCGAGGCAGGCCTGGTGAGAAAGCTGGAGCGGGAAGGAATAGGTCGCCCCAGCACTTACGCCACCATTGTGTCCGTGATCCAAGAGCGGGGGTACGTGCGGCGGGAGAATGGTTCTTTGCGGCCCACCCTCCTTGGACATGTAGTGACCGAGTTTCTACGTAACCACTTCCCGGAGACGGTGCGGGAGGACTTCACTGCCCAGATGGAGGCGGATCTCGATCGCATTCAGGAGGGAGAGGCGGACCGGCTTTCCGTGCTTTCTAATTTCTATCGCTGGTTCTCCCAACGGCTGGCAGCCGTGGAGGAGGAGCTCTCCCGGGGAGAGAAGCCGTTTCGGGTCCTGACCGATGTTGCTTGCCCCAGCTGTGGGGCCCCCATGGAGGTGCGGGTGTGGAAGGGTGGGTTGTACTTGGGCTGCTCCCGCTACCCGGACTGCAAGACCACGAAGAACCTGCCGCCGAACGTGAAATACCGCTATCGCCCTGGGATGGTGGAGCTAGCCGAGGGGCTGGCGGAGGCGGATGACGCCCCGGCCGCGCCTTGCCCCAAGTGCGGCACGCCCATGCAGGTGCGCCACGGCCGCTACGGCCGCTTTCTATCCTGCCCGAGCTGTCGGGCCACCAGCCCGGTGCCCACCGGGGTCACCTGCCCCAGGTGCAGGGAAGGGGAGCTGGTGGAGCGCTTCTCCCAAAGACGGGGGACGTTTTACGCGTGCAACCGGTATCCTGACTGCCGGTTCAGCCTTCCGGGACGGCCGGTAAAGGTGTGCCCGGAATGCAAAACGGGGGTCCTCTACGAGGACCCCCGTCATGGGCTCCGCTGTTCCAACCCCGAGTGCCCGACGCGGGCTTAGTACTCCTCCTCGAGAAGCCGGAACTTCTCCAGCTTGCGCAAGAGGTCGGAGTGCTTCAGCTTCTCCAGCGCTTCCTTTTGGATCTGCCGCACCCGCTCCCGGGAGATTCCGAAGATCTCCCCCACTTCATCCAGGGTGCGGGGCTGGTTGTCATCTAGGCCATAGCGCAGTTCCAGCACCCGCCGCTCCCGGGGGGTGAGCTTCTCGCGTAGGGCTTTCTGCAGCTCCTGCTGGAGGAGCTCCTTGAACGTCTCCCGGGTGGGGGAGACAGCCTCAGAGTCCTCGATGAAGTCCCCTAGGACCGAGCCCTCGTCCTCGTAACCGATGGGTGTGTCCAAAGAGGCAGTGTACTGGGCCGTCTTCTTGGCCTTGACGATATTCTCCACCGAGGTATCCAACTCCTCAGCGAGCTCCTCCAGGGAGGGAGGAGCCCCGTGTTCTTTCACGTAGTCCCGCTCGGCCTGGTAGATCTTGCGAATGAGCTCGTTGATGTGCGTGGGCACGCGGATGGTGCGCGATCGGTTCGTGATGGCGCGCAGGATCGCCTGCCGGATCCACCAGGTGGCGTAGGTGGAGAACTTGTACCCCTTGCGCCAGTCGAACTTCTCGATGGCCTTCATAAGGCCTAAGTTCCCCTCCTGGATGAGGTCGAGGAAGGGAAGCCCGCACCCCCGGTACTTCTTGGCGATGGACACCACGAGCCGGAGGTTGGCCTCGGCCAGCTTCTCCT
>MTNI01000121.1 GCA_002011415.1 Candidatus Acetothermia bacterium JdFR-47 | reverse complement strand
TCCCCTTCGGCGCCGGAGGATAGCATGTGGGATTTGCGTAGGGCAGCAGACGTCATCGGGGCCAGGCTCATCCGGCCGCGGGCCCCCTACGCCGCCTCCGGGGCCGCCTGCGATTCCAGGATGGTGCGCCCCGGGGATGTGTTCGTCGCTCTCAAGGGCCAACGTCATGACGGCCATGATTTCTTGGGCGACGCGTTCTCCCGCGGGGCGATCGGGGCTCTGGTGACCCGGGATCCCGGGGAGGGGCACAACCTGCTTTTGGTGGAGGATGCGGAACGGGCCTTGTGGGAGCTCGCCCGCTGGCGCAGGGATCAGCTTCCCATCCCGTTTGTGGGGGTGACGGGATCGTTCGGGAAGACTACCACCAAGGAGCTCATCGCCGCCGCTCTCTCGGTGCGCTATCGGGTATTCCGCGCCCGCGCTTCCTACAACACCGAGGTCGGGGTGCCGCTTGAGATCCTGTCCGTCCCCAATGACGCCGAGGTGGCGGTGCTGGAGCTGGGTGCCGCGGGCCCGGGGGAGATCCGACGCCTCACGGAGCTGGTCCGCCCATGGGCTGGGATCATCACCGGGGTGGGGGAGGCACACCTCGCGGGGCTCAGGGACCGGGAGGGGGTGGCAGCTGCCAAATGGGAGCTCGCCGAGGCGATCCCCGAGGAGGGCCTTCTGGTTTTGTCTTGGGATTCGCCGGAGCTGCGGGCCCGGGCGGGCCTATGCTCCGGGGTGTGTCTCAGGTTCGGGAGCACGAAGGGCGCGGACTTCTACCCCCGCGACGTTGTGGCTGATGACCCCGCTGGGGTGCGGTTTACAGCCGCTTCTCCTCGAGGGGAGTTCCCCGCTCGCCTCCGGCTTCTCGGGGAACATGTCGCCGCCTTGGCTTGTGGGGCCCTGGCCTTGGCGTGGGGCATGGGGGTACCGGAGGGGGCAGCGGCCAAGGCCCTGGCGGGGGTCGAGCCCATCCCACACCGCCTGCAGCTCCTCACGGCCCCATTCGGGTGGATACTGGACGACTGCTACAACGCCAATCCCCTCTCCATGCGGGCTGCCCTCAAGGCGCTCGTCAATCTCTCGCTTCCGGTGGAGAGGCGGATGGCCCTGCTCGGGGACATGCTGGAGCTGGGGGCCGAGGAGGCCCGCTTCCACCGGGAGGTGGTGGAGGAGGCCCGCTGGCAGGGGGTGGACATCCTGTTCGCCTACGGCCCCCGCATGAGCGAGGCGTTTTCCACCTGGAACGGTCCCGGGGCTGCGGAGCCGGAGGACCTTTCCACCCTGCTCGAGGCAGTACGCGCCGCGGTGGGACGCCTTCCGACGCTGCTCCTCATCAAGGGATCGAGGGGGATGGCCTTGGAACGGGCGGTGGAGGCGCTAGCTAGCTAACCGTGGTCAGCGCCCAGGATCCGGAGGAAGGCCTCCACGACCCTNTTGTCCAGCCGCCCGGTCTCGGCCTCGCGCCTGAGGATGGGCTTGGCCTTCTCCGGTNGGATGGCCGGGCGGTAGGGGCGGTCGGAGATGAGGGCGTGGTACACGTCCGCCACCGCGATTATCCGTGCCCCCATGGATATCTCATCGCCCACAAGGCCTCTGGGGTAGCCGGAGCCGTCCAGGCGCTCATGGTGCTCCCGTATGTACTGTGCCGCCTTGGCCAACCCCGGGATCGCCGCTACCAGGTCTGCCCCCTGGTCGGGATGGCACCACACCTCGGCCCATTCGTCCGTGGTGAGGGGGTCCGGCTTTCTCAGTACGGCGTCCGGGATGGCCACCTTGCCGATGTCGTGGAGGAGGGCCCCGTACTGGATCTGGANGATTTCCTCCTCGGGGAGGCCCAGCTCCCGCGCTGTCGCCACTGCCCACTGCGCCACCACTTCACCGTGGGATTCGGTGTACGCGTCCCGCTGGGCGAGGAACCGGGCCAGCCCCTCCGCCATCCGCAGCGGCATCGCCTGGATAACGCCGCGTAACAGGGTCCGCTCCAGCCCCGCGGCCACCTGTCCGGCCAGGGTGACAAGGAGGCGTTCGTCCTCTGGGGTGAAGGCGTTTTCCTTATCTGACTCCACGATCAGGACGCCCACCGTCCGCTCACCGGCCCGGAGCGGCACGTACAACCCGGACCGCACCTCGGGCCACACCGCCACGTACCTGGGGTCCTCCCGCACCGCNCCCAGGCGCAACGTGGTCCCGTACCTTGCCACCCAGCCGGCCAGCCCCTCCCCTGACACTTGCCCCTCCTGTATCAACTTCTGTCCCAACGGGGTGGGCTCCGCCCCCTCCGGGGCGATGCGGGCCAAGGCTCGGAGGAGTTTGGTCCCCTCGTCCACTAGGGCGAGGGCGGCGTAACGGAACCGAAGGAAGCGGCCCAAGGACTTCAGGACCTCGCGGGCGTAGCGCTTGGGGTCATCACCGTAGAGCACGAACGCCTCACTTGCCCGGTGGAGAAGGGCGAGCTCCCTGAGCCTGCGCTCCCGCTCTTGAGCCAGACTCCTAGCCTCAGTCACGTCGTGGCCTACGGCGAGGAGCCCTATCATCTGGCCCGCCTCGTCGTGCAGGGGGCGGCCGAACCACGCGATCCTCCGCGTCTCCCCGTCCTTACGCCTGATCACGGTCTCCAGGGTCCCGCTGACTTCTTCTCCAGCCAGGGTAGCCTGCACCCGGGCTTGTACGTCGGCCCGGTAGTCAGGGTCGGGATAGAGGAATTCCCAAACGCGGGCGCTTCCCACCACTTCGGCGGCCGAATAACCTGAGATCCGCTCCGCTTCCTTGTTCCACAGAAGCACCCGACCGTCCGGGTCCACCACGTTAATCCAGACATTGGCTGCCTCGATTAGGCGCTCGGCGAACTCCCGCTCTCGGGCCAGGGCCGCCTCCGCCTCCTTGCGGGCGGTGACGTCCCGGGCGATCCCGAGGAAGCCCACGATCTCGCCGTCTCGCTGGATCGGGGCGGAGACCACTTCCACCCACAGCCGGCGGCCACTCTTGGTGAGCACCTCGTACTCTGCCGGTTCTCTGATCCACTCCCCGCGTGCGATCCGGGCGGCTCGCTTTTCAAAAAGTACCCTTGAGGCTGGGGAAATGATCTCTGTGAGGTTCTTTCCTACGAGTTCTTGGGCGCTGTAGCCAAGGCTCTCGCAGATCGCCGGGTTCACCGAGAGAAACCGGCCGGATAGGTCCGCGGTGAANATACCGTCCGGCGAGAGCTCCACGATCTCTCGGTACCGAGCCTCAGAAGCCCGCAATGCCTCCTGGATCTCCTTCAGCTCGGTGATGTCGTGGCCTACGGTGATACAACCGGCGGGTTTCCCATCCGGGCCAATCAGGCTACGGCTGTGCCAGGAGATGATGCGGACGCTTCCGTCCTTGCGGCGGATACGGGTCTCCCGCGGCTGGTCCTTTGCCTCCCCGCGCATGACGGCCATCGCCCGCTGGAACACCTGCTCGCGATAGGCGGGATCGGGATAGAGCCACTCCCAAATCCCTTTGTGGCCCAGGACTTCCTCCTTCGTGTAGCCGCTGATCACCTCAGCTTCGCGGTTCCACAGGATGACATTGCCTTGGGCGTCCAGGACGTTAATCCACACGCCCGCTGTCTCGAGTAACCCTTCCACGAACTCCCTTTGCCTGCGGAGCTCCTCCTCCGCCCGAACCCGGTCGGTGACGTCCCGGCCGATCCCTTCTACGGCCACGACCCGGCCTTGCTCGTCGTGGACGAGAACGATGTTGTACTCGATCCAAACTTCTTTTCCGTCCTTGCGCCGGTAGCGCCAGGGGCCCACCCGGTGAGGCAGCCCCTTCTCGCCTGTCTGAGCCTGTTTTATTAGCTCGTCCAGTTCCCCCCGATGCTCGGGAAGGAGACAACGGACCAGGAGCTCCGGGTCGGCCAGGATTTCCTCCCGGCTGTGGCCGAGCAGCNTGGTCCAGGCCTTGTTGATGTAGGTCAGGCCCTTTCCGAACTCGATGCGGAAGATGGCGTCCCAGGCGCCCTCTGCTAACCGGCGAAACCGGGCTTCGGACTCACGCAGCCGCTCCCACAGGTGGGCGCGCGCGATGGCCACCGCTACTTGGTCGGCAAGGGAGGAGAGGAACTCTACCTCTTCTTGCTCGAACAGGTGCGGGGACCGGCCCGCGAGGATCAGGACGCCGACGGCCTCCCCTTCCATCACCAGGGGGAGGATGGCGGCACACCGCAGCCCTAGTTCCTCCATTTCAGCGCGGGCATCTTCTTCCAGTAGCGGNGAGCGGCGNAGGTCCGAGATCACGAGGGGGCTCCCGAGGTCCAGAGCTGCCCAGGCCAGTCCCTCCTTGGGTTCACCGCACAGGAGCGGGTGGAGTTCCTCGGGGAAGTTGCGGGCAGCGGCGAGCGATAGCCCCTCATATCCCTCCCCGCAAAGGCAAACGCATCCCAGGTCGAGGGAGAGGTGGGAAAGTGCCTGGTCAAGGGCTTTCTCGAGGACGTCCTGGAGATCGCTTGCGCCCGTGAGCGCCCGATCCATCTCCCTTAAGGCAGAAAGCCACTGGCGACGGCGCTCCGCCTCCTGGTACAACCTTTGGACGCGGGCNGCCTCCTCTTGGCGCTGGGTGATATCNACCCCGATCCCCACCACCTCCAGCAGTTGGCCGTCCGGCCCCCACCGGTTGGCGGAGGACCAGGAGATGATCCGGGTCGTGCCCCTCTTGGTGCGCAAGGTCATGGCATAGTCGGCCACGTCCCCGCTCCGCTTGAGCCGCTCGTAAAGCCGGTCCACTTGGGTGCGGAGCTCCCCGGGGTAGAACACCTCCCACCAGTTTCGGCCCAGGAGCTCCTCTGGCCGATACCCTGTGACCACGGTGATCCAGTCGTTCACGTACAGGGTGTCGCCTTTGGGGGTGAGGACACAAAGGATAGCGGGCATGGTTCTCACCAGGCGTTGGAACCGGTCTTTCTCCACAGACAGGCGCCTCTCCAGGGCGCGTCCCTCTGCGGTGAGCCACGTCTCCCGGCGTTCCTTGTCCGTAAAGAAGTTCAGAACCCTTTTCAGCTCGTCCTCTGGCGTCGGGGGACGGTGCTGTTCTCCCGGGGGCATGTAAAACGGGTTTTTTCCCACGAATTCGCCGAGCGCCACCAGGGGATGGGCCTTGATCGCTGCCAGGAGCACCTCTGCGGGGAAAGTACCCTCCTCGTATTGGCAGATGGCGATGGCCCGGCTTTGGGGGAAGAAGTGGTTGAGGTTTTGCTCATATTCGACGAGTCGCTCGCACCCAGGTGCCCCGCGCAGGGCCCAAGACATCTCGCCCGTCACCCGTAGTTCGGAGAAGCCCTGGTCCAGTGCCTTTCGCTCCACCTCTGATAACCGTGTGATCATGCGATCGGGGGTGAAGTGCCCATCGGCGAGATAAGTATCCCGGGCCGATAGGACCAGGAGTTGGCCACGCCCTTGGGCCTCCTCCACAGGGACCCCACCCCTCCGCAGGGTCTCCAGCACCTCCTGAACGGGGCGCTCGTCCGCGATGTAGATGCAGCGTTCGCCCCGAGCTATCCCTTCCTGGAAAAACGCGGCGATGGCACGGTCCCGCTCCTCGGGAGTGCGATAAAGTAGGCAAAGGTGGTCCCCGGGGGCCAGGTTTCGAAGCGTTCTCACCCTATGGTGCATTCAAGGGCCTCCTTGGGGAGCCATCCTATTCCCAGCTGGATACAAGCGTTAGCACTATACTCTCAAATGCGTAAAGTAGCAATTTCTCCTACCGACTGCTCATTGTTCCGCTTGGGAGCATTTATGTTCCCTTTACCAGCTCCCTTTACCAGCGCGCTTCAAGTGCGGTCAGCGCACTGTGAGGTGGAGTCCCGCAGGCGCGCTCCCCAAAGCACGAACCCTGCAGCAGCGGCGAAGGCAAGCGAAGTGATGATACCCCACATCGCTGGCGGGGAGTGAGGAAACGCGTCGAGCAGTACCCCGCCCAGGAACGGCCCGGCCGACCAGCCGAACGACTCAGCGAGGCCGAAGGCGCCCATGTAGCGGCCGCGCCGTGCGGGCGGAGCCAGGTCTGCCACCACCGCCAGGCTCGTGGGGGCGAACGCCATCTCCCCGAAGGTAACCACGGTGATCGCCGCCAGAAGCGCGGGATACGCCTTGACCCAGCCAAACAGGAGGTAGCCGGCCCCGTAAAGGAGCGCCCCCCACACCAGGCCCCGTGTCCGGGGGAGGCGCTGGGCGAGCCTGGCGATGGGGTACTGCAGGGCCGCCACCAGGAAGCCGTTTAAGGTTAGGAGACCGCCGAAGGCGGCCTCGGAGTAACCCAGGCGCGCCACCACGAACACCGAGAGGGTCGAGACGAGCTGGCCCCCCACCACCAGCACCGGAAGCGCCAGCCCTACGAACACCAGGAACCGCCCATCCCGAAACGTGGAGACTAAGGCTGCCAGGCCCGCCCGGGCCTCCCGCACGTGGTGGGACTCCCGAACCGCGATGAGGACAAGCGCGAGGGAGATGAGCGAGGCCAAGGCGGTGAAAGCGAACAGAGCTGAGTATGGGAACGCGGTGGCCAGATACCCCCCGATGGCTGGTCCTGCCCCCCAACCCAGGTTGGTGCCCGCCCGCAGGACCCCGTAGGCCTCGGTGCGGCGGGCCTCCGGGGTGAGGTCGGCCACCATGGCCGAAATGGCGGGCATGGCGAACGCCCCGGTCAGCCGCACCAAAAGATACATGAGCGCGATGGCCCAGATCGGGCCGGAAAAGGCGAGGAGCAGGCCCATCCCCACGAACAGCACCACCCGCACCGTCACCGCCAGGAGCAGCACCGGGCGGCGCCCCAGCCGATCCGAGAGCTCCCCCCCAGCGAGGCGGCCCAGCGCCGCCACCAGGGCGCTCGCCATCATGATCGCCCCCACCACGGTCATGGAGAGGCCCCGCTGCTGATTCAGGTACAGCGAAAGGTACGGGAGCGAGATGGAGAACCCCATGGCGGTGATGAGCTGGATCACGACCAGGGTCCATACCCCCCGGTCGAACCGGCCCACGAACGCCGCCACCCGCCCTTTTGCCTGTGTTTTCATCTCCAGAGCTCAAACAGCCAGGCGAAGAGCGGGGCTAAGGCCAGGGCGGGGAGGAGGTCCGCGGGCCTAAGGTCCCGCAGCTTTAAGAGGCCGATCCCCAGCGCGAGGACGATCGCCCCCCCGGCAGCCGAAAGCTCGAGGGCGGCCGGCGAGTCCGGGGAGAAGCCGGCCAGGCTGGTAGCGAGGAGGTGGGCGGCCACGGTGATGCCCCCTTGATAGACGAGGATCACGAAAAGAGAGAGGAGCACCCCCGGTCCCAAGGCTGCAGCCAAGGCGGTGGCCGACACCCCGTCCAGGATTGACTTGGCAGCAAGGAGGGACCAATCCCCGAACAGGCCGTCCTGGATCGCTCCGAGGAGGGTCATGGGGCCGATGCAGAAGAGGAGGCTGGCGGTGAGGAACCCCTCGGCCAGGGGCCGGCCGGAGAACAAGCCCTCCACCCGCTGACTTAAGCGCTCGAGGCGCACGGAGATCCTGAGAGCTCCCCCGGTCGCCCCGCCCAGGATCACGGACAGCATCAGTACGAGCACGTTCCCCGTGCCCAGGGCGAGCTTCGCCCCCAGGACCAGGGTGGAGAGGCCCACTCCCACGGTGGCGGCTTCCCTGACCCTGACCGGGAGCCGTTCCCCCAGAAGCCAACCCGCCGTCCCCCCGGCGAGCACCGTCCCCATGTTAATCCAGGTCCCGATCACGGCGTCGAGAGTTTAACCGAACCGATTTCCCGCAGGTCTTCGCCTGCCCAGCCCGAGCTGGGGGACCTGAGGCGTGTGCCCGCCGAAAGTCGAGATTTATGCGGTTGGATCTTGACAATCGCGTCCCTCAGGCATAGGATTTAGCAGTCACATGTTTAAACTGCCAGACAAGGAGGTGGGGGTGGGATGGAGCTCAAGCCCGAGGAGATCCAGCGGGTGGACGTGGATCGGGAGGCGATCCGGGTGTTCCTCAAGGCGCTGGAGATCGCGGGTGGGCCGCGGGAGCTCGTCCGGCGGCGGCACCTCACCTGGGTTCCCTCCCTGCTCGAGGCCTCCTACGCCGTCGTCCTCAGGGAGCAGGGCAAGCCCGAGGAGGAGATCGCGGCCACACTCGGGCTTACCCGCCCCACGGTCAAGCTCATCCTGAGGGCGGACCCGGGGCTTGTGAAGAGGCGTCTGGAGGAATCCCTCGGGGGGGAGGAGGCCCGGGCCCATGTGGCCGGCGGTTTGGCCCAGCTTGCATTCTCCGCCTTGAAGAAGGGCGAGAAGATAGAGCTTCTGGAGTCGCTCTCCGAGGGGTGAAGCCATGCCCTGGGACGCCCAGCCGCGCATCGAGGCGATCCGGCCCTTGGCCGAGGCCCGCGCCGGGGCCCCGAAGGTCGTGGGCTTGCCCACCGGGGTGGAGGGGTTCGACGACCTGTTCTTCGTGGCCGAGGCCACCCAAAAAGGGGTCAGGCGCCGACCGCTCGGGGGGCTCCCGAGCTTCGGCGTCTACAACCTCACCGGGGTCCCTGACACGGGGAAGTCCCTTTTCGTCGAGCAGTTCGCCTTAAGACAGGCGGCGGACGGGCGCCCGGTGGCCTTTGTCACCGTGGAGTCACCGGCCGCATTCGTCGCCGGGGCGCTCCGGACTCGGGCCGAGGCCATGGGTATAGATTACGGGGAGGCGGAGCGGCACGTCCTCCTCATCGACGCCGCCTCCCACGTTGAGCTCCGGGAGGAGCTTCCCACCCTCCTTGCCACCCTGGCCTACACCATCAGGGAGTACCGCGTCCAGGCCACGGTGGTGGACTCGGTCACCGGCCTCTACGAGGCCCGGGAGATCCAAGCCCGTCAGGTGGTGCGGGCGCTATTTAATTTCCTCAAGAAGTGGCGNCAAACCGGGCTCCTCGTTTCTCAGAAGCGCTCCGGCCACGAGGAGCTTTCCGCCGAAGCGGCCGGGGGCTACGCCGTGGCCCACATCGTGGACGGCACCTTCGTGTTCTCCAAGAAACTCATCCAGTCGTCTTACGACGAGCGGCTGTATCAGCGGCCCATCGGGGAGGTGGTGCGCCTGTTCCGCATCGACGGGTGTCGCTTGGTGGGCCACGATACCGAAACCCATCTCCTCGAGATCACGGACACCGGGCTTGTCCGCATTGGGAAGACGCTTTCCGAGCTCAGGCGGTAAAGGAGGCTGATATGACGATGATCCATGCAGGCGATTTGGAGAGGCTGCTAGCACTGGAGGGACAGGGCGGGCCGGTGGTGAGCTTGTACCTCAACGTCACCCCGCCCCGGCCCTTCAAGTCCGAGCTCCACTCCCTGATCCACGAAAAGAGGGAGAAGCTCGCGGAGGCCGGGGNGGAGAAGGACCTGCGGCGGCGCATAGATGAGGTTCTGGAGGAGATCCGGGCCCACGTGGACGGGATCAGGACACTTGAGGGGACGCGGCTTCTTTCGATATTCGCCACCCCCGACGGCTTTTGGCAAGAATACCGGCTCCCAGTGGCTCTGCCCAGCCGCTTGTACGTGGAGCCGGACCCTTATATCCGGCCCCTGACCACGCTCCTAGATGAGTTCGACCGCTACTGTGTCCTGGTGGTGGACGCGCGGAAGGCCCGCATCTTCACCATGTACCTGGGGGAGATCGAGGAGCACGTGGGCCTCTTGGAAAGCGATACCCCAAGCTGGATCTCGGAGGGCGACGGGCGGGCGGCCAAGGGGCCCTTCGGCACCGGGGTGGCCGCCTGGGCTGGCTGGCGCGAGAGCAAGATCCAGCGCCACATCCAGGACCACGTACATCGGCACCTGAAGCAGGTGGCGGAACGCACCTTCCGAGTGTTCAANCGCATGTCCTTCGACCGNCTCATCGTCGGCGCCCCGGAGGGGAGGGAGGGAAAGATCTACCCCATGCTCGAGCGACACCTTCATAGCTACCTCCAGGGGAGCCTCGCTGGGGTGTTCTCCGGCGANCCGGGCATGTCCGAGCATGAGCTCAAAAAGCGGGCCTTGGAGGTGNCCCAGGCCCACGAGCGGGTGGAGGAGGAGCGGCTCATCGCCAGGCTCCTTTCCGAGAGCGAGCGGCCGGATGGCATGGCGGTGCTCGGGATCGCCCGCGTGCTTCCGGCCCTGATGCTGGGACAGGTCCACACCCTGGTGGTGGACCATGCGTTCCAGACGCCGGGGCGGGTGTGCCCTGTGGATCATTACCTCTCCCTCTCCGAGGACCGCTGCCCCCTGTGCGAGGGAGAACTCGCCCAGGTGGAGGACTTCATAGACGAGGTNGTGGAGGAGGCCATCGCCCAGGGCGCAGAGGTGGAGCACGTNTTCACCGAGCACGAAGCGTTTTCCGCCCACGNGATCGGAGCCATCCTCCGGTTCCGGATTTAAAGGACAGGGGCGGGCCCCTCGTTTCCCGGGGAGGCGGGCGGGGGTAAACTGGAGAGGGATGAGCGATGTCCTCGCCGGTCTGAACGAAGAGCAGCTTGAGGCGGTGACCCATCGGGAGGGGCCGCTCCTCGTCCTCGCCGGGGTGGGGACGGGCAAGACCACCGTCATCACCCGCAGGATCGCCTACCTCATCGGGGAAGGCCTGGTCCAGCGCCCCAGCCAGCTCCTCGTGTTCACATTCTCCCACCAGGCCGCTGAGGAGATGTTGGACCGGGCGTTTGACTGGGTGGGCTACGCGGCCCTGGACGCTTGGGTGGCCACCTACCATTCGGTTTGTGAGCGGATTCTGAGGGAGAACGCGCCCCTGGCCGGCCTCCCTCCGGATTTCCGCATCCTGGACGAGTGGGACCAGCGAGTGTTCCTCCTCGACCACCTATGGGACCTCCCCTTGCGGGCACTCAAGCCCCGGGCCCTGAGGCAGCCCCTCAGATTCCTGTCCCCCGTCCTCTCTCTCATCCACCGGGCCAAAGACGAAGCCATCTCCCCGGAGGACTACCTGGCCTGGGTGAAGCGGGCCAGGGAAGCGGGGACGCTCTCCCAGGACGAGCTCGACCTCCACCAGGAGCTGGCTGAGGTGTACGCCGCCTACCAGGAGCTCCTCCAGAGGGAGGGGATGGTGGACTTTGGGGACCTGGTGCTCCGGGCGGTGCGGCTCCTTGAGGAACGCCCGGGGCTCCTCTCCGAGTACCACCGCCGGTTCCCGTTCGTCCTCGCCGACGAGTTCCAGGACACGAGCCGGGCCGAGCTCAAGCTGGTGGAGCTCCTGGCCGGGCACCGCAACGTCACCGTGGTGGGGGACGACGACCAGGCCATCTANGGGTTCCGGGGGGTGCCTTGGGACAACCTCCTCTCCTTTCTCAAGGCGTTCCCCGAGGCCAAGGTGGTGGTCTTGAAGGAGAACTTCCGCTCTACGGAGGGGGTCCTCTCCTCCGCCCTGCGGCTCATCAAGCACAACGCCCATCGCCTGGAGGCCCTGTCGGAGCGGGGGGAGATCCCGCAAAGGATCGAGAAGGACCTGCGGGCGGCAAAAGGGCCCGGCCCTGCCCCCACCCACCACCACTTCCCCACCGTGGTGGAGGAGGCGGAATTCCTGGCTCAGAAAGTGCGGGAGCTCGCCGAGGGCGGCGTCCCCTACCGGGAGATCGCGGTACTTTACCGCAACCGCTACCGGCCGGATCCCTATCTCAAAGCCCTGTCCGAGGCCGGGGTGCCCTGGGTCCTGGCGGGGCGGTTCGGAGCGGGCCTGTTCGATCAGGAGGAGATCAAGTTGGTTCTCTCCTTCCTCAAAGCCGTGGCCGACCCTAAGGACGACCAGGCCCTGTATCACCTCTTGGGTTCCCCCATCTACCGCATGCCGGGCGAGGACCTGGCGGAGCTCACCGCCCGGGCNCAGAGGAGTCACCGGCCGCTGCGGGAGGTCCTGAAGGCCGCGCTAGCAGCAGAGGAACTCTCGGAGGCAGGCCAAAAGGCTGGAAAGAGGGCCCTCTCGGACCTCGCCCACTGCGAGGAGCTCTCCCGGGGGAACCCCACCGGTCGCGTGCTGTACGCGTTTCTCATGGAGCGAACCGGGTACCTGGAGGCCCTGGCCCACTCGGGTGACCCCGGGGCGGGCAGGGCTCTGGAGCACATCGCCGACTTCTTCGAGCACGTGGTGAGGAGGTTCGAGGAGGTGGCGAGCCACGACCGGGTGCCCTGGTTCGTGCGCTACGTGGANCAGCTCCGGGCCTTGGGCTGGAGCCCGCTGGTTGGGGAGGCGGAGCCGGGCACGGACGCCGTGCAGGTGATGACCTTCCACCAGGCCAAGGGCCTGGAGTTCGAGGCAGTATTCCTCACCGGCCTGGTGGAGGACTTCTTCCCAGGGCGGCCGCGGCGGCCCGCCTTCGCCCTCCCGGAGGAGCTGCGTGATCCCACCTTGCCCCAGGATGTGGCGCACCTGGAGGAGCAGCGGCGCCTGTTCTACGTGGGGATGACTCGGGCCAAGCGGTACTTGTTCCTCCTTTCCTCCTCTGACTATCGCCCCCCAGGGGAGCCGCCGCGGAAGCGGGCGGCCAAGGTGTCGCGGTTCGTGCCCGAGGCCCTGGGCCCGGACGGGGTGAGCCCTGAGGGGCCGGGAGCGCCCGCGCTTTTGCGCATCGCCCGGGCCGGCCGCCGCCCGACCCTGGCCGAGCCCGAGATCGAGCCCGGGACNCCCCTCACCCTGTCCTACCAACAGGTGGACGACTGGCTCACCTGCCCCCTCAAGTACCGCTACATCCACGTGCTGCGCGTCCCAATCCGCCTGCACCCCACCGTGATCTACGGCCACGCTGTGCACCGGGCCATCCAGGCCTACCACATGGCCAAGCTACAGGGGCGCACCCTCCCCCTCCCGGACGTGATCACTGTGTTCCGCAACGCCTGGCGGTCGGAGGGGTTTCTCTCGGCCGAGCAGGAGGAGGCCATGCTCGCCCAGGGGGAGGAGGCCCTGCGCGCTTTCTACGAGTTCGAGGAAAGAGGCGGGAGCGTGCCCACGTTCGTGGAGAAGTACTTCGCCTTCTCCGAGGGGGGCGCCCGGGTCATTGGCTACTGGGACCGAGTGGATCGGGGGGAGGACGGGGCGGTGATTATCGATTACAAGACGAGCGAGGTGTCCCCGGACGCTGCCGATCGCAGGACGAGGGAGTCGCTCCAGCTTGCCATCTACGCCTTGGCTTACGAGCGCCTGGTGGGGGAGAGGCCGCGGGAGCTGCAGCTTAGGTTCCTGACCCCGGAGGTGGTGGTAGGGAGGGCCAAGCCCACGGACAAGATGCTCCAACGGGCGGTGGACGCGATCCGCGAGGCCGAGGTCGGGATCCGGGCTCAGGACTTTGCCCCCAAGCCTAGCTTCGGCGCCTGTCGCCCCTGCGCCTACCGGACCATCTGCCCCGCCGCCAAGCCCTTGTAGCCGCGAAGGCACGCAAAAGTTCGGGGTTTGCTGACTCGAAGCCCCCGAAGTCGGTGGGCTCCTTTCCCTCTCTGGTTACAATCGAGCGAAAGGAGAACTGATGACAAGGGAAGCTTGCGGAGAGCTCCGGGGGAAGGACGTGGGCCGGAAGGTGAGCCTCGCCGGGTGGGTGCACCGGCTGCGGGACCTGGGGGGCCTCACCTTCATTGACCTTCGGGACGAAAGCGGTGTTGTGCAGCTCGTGTGCCGGGACCTCCCCGATGCCCGCAAGCTTTCCCGGGAGGACGTGATCCGGGTGGCCGGGGTGGTGGCGCACCGAGAAGCGCCGAACCCCGACCTCCCCACCGGGGAAGTGGAGGTGGTTGTGGAGCACCTGGAGGTGCTCTCCCAGGCCCAACCCCTGCCCTTTCCGGTGGACGAGGACCCCCCGCGGGCGAGCGAGGAGACGCGCCTCCGCTACCGCTACATCGACCTCAGGCGCCCCCGCATGCAGAGAAATTTGCGCCTGCGCCATCGGGTGACCATGGCTATCCGGACCTACCTCGACCGGCTGGGGTTCGTCGAGGTGGAGACTCCGCTCCTCACCCGTTCCACCCCGGAGGGGGCCCGGGACTTTCTCGTCCCTTCGCGCCTGGAGCCGGGGAAGTTCTACGCCCTGCCCCAGTCGCCCCAACTCTTCAAGCAGATCCTCATGGTCTCCGGGGTCGAGCGCTACTTCCAGATCGCCCGCTGTTTCCGAGACGAGGACCTGCGCGCCGACCGGCAACCTGAGTTCACGCAGCTGGACTTGGAGATGGCGTTCCTGGAGGACCCGGAGGAGCTCTTCACCTTGATCGAGGGGCTTCTTTCACACGTGTTCCGGGAGACGATCGGGGTAGAGCTTGAGCCCCCCTTCCCCCGCCTTCCCTACGAGGAGGCCATGTCCCGCTACGGGTCGGATAAACCGGACCTCAGGTTTGGCCTTGAGCTCACGGACGTCACCGAGCTATTCCGGGACTCGGAGTTCCGGGTGCTGCGCGACGCCGTGGCCGGGGGCGGCCGGGTGTTCGCTCTGCGGGTCCCGGGCGGAGCTGCCATGAGTCGCAGGGAAATCGGGGAGTTGGAGGAGGTCGCCAAGACCCACGGGGCCAAGGGCCTGCTGTGGCTAGCCCGGGGGGAGGAATTGCGGGGGCCTCTCTCCAAGTTCCTCGCCGATCCCGAGCCCCTGTGGCAGGCTACCGGCGCCGAGACGGGTGACCTCATCCTCTTCGTGGCGGACGTCTGGGAGGCCGCGGCCACCGCCCTGGGGCAGGTACGCCTGGAGCTGGGGCGGAGACTCTCCCTCATCCCGGAGGGGGAATGGCGTCCGGCCTGGGTAGTGGGTTTCCCCCTGCTCGAGTGGGACGAGGAGGAGGGCCGCTGGACCGCGGTGCACCACCCGTTCACCTCCCCACGGGCCGAGGACCTGGAAAAGCTCCTCGACCCGGGCTTCCCCGAGGAGCGCCTGGGGGAGCTCAAGGCCAACGCCTACGACCTTGTGCTGAACGGGGTGGAGCTCGGTGGGGGCTCGATTAGGATCCACCGACGCCAGGTGCAGCAGCGGATGCTCGAGCTCCTCGGGATCGGGCCTGAGGAGGCGGAGCGGCGATTCGGCTTTTTCTTGCGGGCCCTAGAGTACGGGGCACCGCCCCACGGCGGCATCGCCCTGGGCCTGGATCGGTTGGTGATGATGCTCGCTGGCGAAGGTTCCCTGCGGGAGGTGATCGCCTTTCCCAAAACCACAACCGGGGCTTGCCCCCTCACCGGGGCCCCGGCGGAGGTGGACGAAAGCCAGCTTCGGGAACTTCACCTCAAGATCAAGATAGAGCCGTGACCAAGGCCCGGATCATCGCGCTGGGGACGCTCCTTGTGTCTGCACTCGCCCTACCGGCGCGGGGTGCAGTTCCGGGAAGGATTCCAAACCTCTCTCCAAG
>MTNI01000119.1 GCA_002011415.1 Candidatus Acetothermia bacterium JdFR-47 | reverse complement strand
CTTCTTCGTCGTGGCACCAGAGCTCATTAAATATTTCAGGCGCCTGGTGACAAGGAGGGAGAAGCTTGGAGATATTGAGTCTTAACCTGTTCATCTCCGCGCTGCGCCTGGCCACTCCCATCGCCTTGGTGGCCCTGGGGGAGACCTACTCCGAGCGGGCCGGGGTGATCAACGTGGGGGTGGAGGGGATGACTTTGGCCGGGGCGCTCACCACTGCTATCGTCGCCTACTTCAGCGGCAGTCCCGTGGTGGCCCTGATCGCGGCCATCGCCGTGGGGGCCGCGCTTGGGGCTCTACACGCCATCTGGAGCGTGTACCTCAAGGCGGATCACGTGGTTTCCGGCGCGGCGATCAACCTCCTGGTCATGGGGTTTGCCCTGTTCCTCACCCGGGTGATTTGGGGCTGGCGCGGCACCTCTCCCTCGGCCCCCACCATGGACGCCTGGATCCTGGTGGGCGCGGCACTGGTACTCATCGCCCTGTCGCAGATCTACATCTTCCGTACCCCCTGGGGCCTCAGGCTCCGGGTGGTGGGCGAGCACCCGCGGGCCGCCGATACCGCAGGGATCAACGTGTACCGCACCCGCCTCGCCTACACGGTGCTGAACGGCGCCCTGTGTGGTCTAGCGGGGGCGTTTTTGTTCAACAACCTGGGAAGGTTCACCGACGGCATGGTGGGCGGCCGGGGCTTCATCGGGATCGCGGCCATGGTGGTGGGAAACTACCGGCCGCTTCCCGCTCTCCTTGCCGCGTATCTGTTCGGTTTTGTGGACGCATTGCAGATGCGCCTGCAGGAGTACATCCCCTCCCAGTTCTCCCTCATGCTCCCTTACATCCTCACCGTGATCGTGTTGGCGGGCTTCTTGGGGAAGGCCCAGGTGCCCAAGGCCCTGGGGAAGCCATACGTGAAGGAGCAGGGATGATCCGGCCTCTTTACTGGGAGAACGGCGCCGTAAAGCTCCTAGACCAGACGCGCCTTCCCCATGAGGAGGTATGGCTCACGCTCACGAGCTGGGAGAAGGTGGCTGAGGCTATCCGGACTATGCGGGTGCGGGGGGCGCCGGCCATCGGGATCGCCGCCGCCTACGGCTTGGTCCTTTCCGTATGGCATGCCCAAGGGGATTCGAAAGATGCTTTCGAGAAAGCTGCCCGGAGCCTGGCCGAAACCCGCCCCACGGCGGTGAACCTATTCTGGGCCATCCGGAGAATGGAGGAGGTCTTCCGGTGGCATCGGGATGCGGGCCGCGACGAGCTCCGGCAAGTCCTCCTCGCAGAGGCCCAAAGGATCCACGAGGAGGACATCGCGGCCAACCGCAGCATCGGGGCCTTCGGCGCCAAGCTCCTCCCGCAAGGGGCACGAGTNCTAACGATCTGCAACACCGGATCCCTGGCCACCGGAGGCTACGGCACTGCCCTGGGGGTGATCCGGGCCGCCTGGGAGAAGAGGAAGATCGAGATGGTGTACGCTTGCGAGACCAGGCCGCGCCTTCAGGGGGCGCGCCTCACCGCCTGGGAGCTCCTCAAGGAGAAGATCCCCTTCCGCCTGATCGCCGACTCCGCCGCCGGCTGGCTCATGGCNCAGGGTGGGGTGGACGCGGTGCTCGTGGGGGCGGATCGCATAGCCGCAAGCGGCGACACCGCCAACAAGATCGGGACCTACACCCTGGCNGTGCTCGCCCGTCGTCACGGGATCCCGTTTTACGTCGTCGCCCCTACCTCTACAGTCGACCTCGACCTTGAGAGGGGCGAGGGGATCCCCATCGAGGAGCGTGGAGAGGAGGAAGTGCTCGCTCCGTTTGGGATGCGCATCGCCCCGAAGGGGGCCCGGGCCTGGAACCCGGCGTTCGACGTGACCCCGGCGGAGCTCATCACCGCCATCGTCACCGAGCGGGGTGTCCTCAGGCCTCCCTACTATGAGACGATCCCTCAGGCCCTGGCGTAGGAAGGTGGCCGAGGCGGCCCGCCGGATGGCCGCCCTGGGCCTCGTGCGGGGAAGCTCGGGCAACGTGTCTGTAAGACGGGGCGACATCCTCCTCATAACTCCAAGCGGGATCCCCTACGAGCGAATCCACGCGTCTCAGGTAGTCGCCATTGACCTCGAGGGGAGACCGATCTCCGGAGGCGGGGTGCCGTCCTCCGAGTGGCGGATGCACGTTTCCATCTACCGCGCCCGAGGGGACGTAAGGGCCATAGTGCATACGCACTCTCCGGCGGGGACGGCCGCGGCCGCCGTCCTCCCCGCTCTTCCGGTGCCGAACGACGAAGGGACACTCATCTTCGGTGAGGTGGTCCCGGTCTCCCGTCACGCCCCGCCTGGCACCTGGGACCTGGCCCAGGCAGTGGTAGAGGCCCTGGGGGAGAAGGGAAAGGCAGCCCTCATCGCCCGCCACGGCACCGTGGCGGTGGGGAGAACCCTGGTGGAAGCGCTGCTCCTCGCGGAAAAGCTGGAGGAGGTTGCCACGGTCTTTTTCTTTAGCAAAACGGAGGCAAGATGAACGCAAGGGAGGGATGGGAGAAGATCAGGTGGGCGCGGGCACACATGCCGCTCCACGCACAGATCCAGGAGCGCTTTATGAGGGAACGGCCGTTTGCGGGTCACCGCATCGGAGCCGCCCTGCATCTTGAGGCCAAGACCGCAAACCTCATTCTCACCTTGCATGCCGGCGGGGCGGAGCTGTTCGTAATTGGGAGCAACCCCCTGTCCACTCAGGACCCGATCGTGGCCGCCCTGTCCGAGGTGGAAGGGGTCACTACGCAGGCCCGGCACGGCGAGCCCGAAGAGGAACGTCGGGAGAATATCGACCAGCTGCTTGACTTCGCCCCCACCCTGGTCGTGGAGGACGGGGGCGACGTGGCCGTACGCCTGCACGAGCGCGAAGCGGCCCTGGAACTCATCGGCATCTGCGAGGAGACCACCACCGGGGTGGAAAGGTTGCGGGCCCTGGAACGTGAGGGACGCCTGCGCGTCCCCGCCATCGCGGTCAACGACGCCAAGATGAAGTACCTGTTCGATAACCGGTATGGCACCGGGCAGTCCACCTGGGACGCCATCATGCGCGCCACGAACCTGCTCGTGGCCGGGAAGACCGTGCTCATCGTGGGCTACGGATGGTGCGGCAAAGGGCTGGCCCTTCGGGCCCAGGGCCTCGGCGCCCGGGTACTCGTTGTGGAGATCGACCCGGTGAAGGCGGTGGAGGCGGCCATGGAGGGCTACGAGGTGGTGGAGCTTTCAGAGGGTATGGCTCGGGCCGACTTTGTCATCACCGCCACCGGCCAGCCTGGGGTGGTGGACGAGGCCGCTCTCAGGCATGCGAAGGACGGCCAGGTGCTCGCCAACGCAGGGCACTTTGGCTACGAGATCGACCGGGAAGCCCTCACACGCCTGGCGGCCCGGAGCTTCCCTGCGCGGGCCGGGGTGACGGGCTATGTATATCCGGATGGCCGCACCGTTTACCTTCTGGGGGAGGGGGAGCTCGTGAACTTGGCATTGGGGGATGGACACCCGGTGGAGATCATGGACATCTCGTTTGCCCTCCAGGCCCTGTCCCTTGAGTTCCTGGCCCGGGAGGGGAGGGATCTTTCGCCCCGCGTCTATCCNGTGCCCCGCGAGATAGACGAGCAGGTGGCTCAGATGGTGCTCGCCTCGCTCCGCTGACCCTTGCCCGGGGTCGCGGCCGGCCTTACCATGCGGGACGAGGGGGAGATACATGAGCCGTGACAACCAGAAAAAGCGTGAAGTGTTGGAGAGCGTCCTCAAGCAGATTAAGAAGGCTTACGGGGAAGGGGCAATCATGTGGCTCGGCGAGCAGGCCGTGGCCACCGGAGTGGAGGTCATCCCCACTGGGTCCCTTTCCCTGGATATCGCCTTGGGCGTGGGCGGGGTGCCCAGAGGGCGGATGGTGGAGATCTTTGGCCCAGAGGGCTCGGGGAAGACCACATTGGCCCTGCATATCATCGCCGAGGCCCAGCGGCTCGGGGGCACGGCAGCGTTCGTGGATGCAGAACACGCCCTCGACCCCAAATATACCCGGGCCATCGGCGTGGACCTGGATCATCTGCTCCTCTCCCAGCCCAGCTCCGGGGAACAGGCCCTGGAGATCATGGAGCAATTGGTGCGGTCCGGGGCGGTGGACGTGATNGTCATNGACTCGGTGGCCGCCCTGGTCCCGGAGGCNGAACTCCAGGGACAGATGGGGGATACCCAAGTTGGACTTCAGGCCCGGCTCATGTCCCAGGCGATGCGGAAGCTGGCAGCGGCCATCGCCCAGTCCAAGACGGTGGCGATCTTTGTCAACCAGATCCGCTCCACCATCCAGTCCGGTCCCTGGGGTCCGGGCACCACCACCACCGGCGGGCGGGCGCTCAAGTTCTACGCCTCGGTCAGGATGCAGATCTGGTCAGAAGGGAAGATCGAGGAAGGGACCGAGCGGGTGGGCACCAGGGTCCATGTGCGGGTGGTGAAGAACAAGGTGGCCCCGCCGTTCCGGGAGGCCGTGTTCGACGTGATCTATGGCCAGGGAATCGCCCGCTCTCGGGACATCATCCACACCGGCGAAACGTTGGGCATCGTCAGCCGGTCTGGCTCCTGGTACTCCTACGGGGACGTGAGGCTCGGCCAGGGTATCACTCAGGCCGCTCAGTTCCTCGATGAAAACCAGGACCTTGCCAAAAAGATTGAGCAGGAGATCAGGGATAAGGCGGGGCTCCCCGAACTCAAGCGCTTAGGGGATGCCGAAGCCACGGAATGAATCCTGGGCGTGGCAGTACCTGAACCGGCTCATTGCCCTGCGGCCCCGCACCGAAGCGGAGCTCAAGGAGAAGCTCCTCGCCAAAGGCTGCTCCCCTGAGACGGTGGAGAAGACCCTGGCCAAGGCCCGCGAGGCCGGCCTGGTGGACGATGTTCTGTTCGCGCGCCTTTTCGCTGAGGATCGGCTCCTTTCTCGCCCCAGGTCCCGAAGGCTCCTTGCCAGGGAGCTGCGCGCTAAGGGGATCTCGCCACGCCTAGCTGAGCAGGCGGCCGGTCGGGCACTACCGGAACTTGACGAACGGGCCCTTGCCCGCCGGGCCCTCGAGCGTCGGATTTCCCTGTGGCGAGGACTTGCCCGTGAGGTGGCGGAGCGGCGTGCCTTCGCGTTTCTCCTTCGGAGGGGCTTTGACCGGGAGGTCGCCCGCGCGGTAGTGGAGGAGATGCTTAGGGAGGAAGCGTGGGGGTCAGGGTAGGTTTGGGGATCGACTTCCATCGGCTGGGGCCAGGGCGCAGGCTGGTCCTGGGTGGGGTGGAGATTCCATTCGAACTCGGGCTCCTGGGACATTCAGATGCCGACGTGCTCCTCCATGCGATCTGCGACGCGCTTTTGGGAGCGGCAGGGCTTGGAGATATTGGCCAGCACTTTCCGCCCGGGGATCCCCAGTATCGGGACATCTCCTCGCTTTTGCTCCTTGGGAGGGTGCAGGAACTTCTCACGGAGGCGGGCTGGCTTCCCCTTCAGGTGGACGCCGTGGTGGTGGCCGAGCGGCCCAAGCTCGCCCCTTACATCCCGGAGATGCGGGCCCGCATTGCAGAGACGCTGGGGTTCCCGAGGCCGCGGTTTCCGTGAAGGCCACCACGTCCGAGGGGATGGGCCCCATGGGAAGGGGTGAGGGGATTTCGGCCTTTGCCGTAGCCCTCATCCAAACAGCCTCATGATGTCACGGTAGGTGATGAGGAGCAGAAGCCCCAGGAGCAGGATGAAGCCCAGGGCGTGAATGGCTGCCTCCACCGCCGGGGACACCTTTCTGCGGGAGACGATTTCGAACAAGGCGAAGGCCATGCGTGCCCCGTCCAGGGCTGGGAAGGGGATCAGGTTGAACAGGGCCAGGTTCAAGCTGATGAACGCGATGAGGAAGAGCGTAGCCAGACCCCCGGCCTGGACCCCCTGGGAAAGGAGTCCTGCCATCCCCACTGGACCTGCCACCGCTTCCCCGGCCGGGATGGTCCCCCGCACCAGGCCCCGTACCACCTCCGCAAGCGCCACGAAGAACCGGGCGAGCTGGCGGGAGGCCANNGCCACTGCGGTNCCGGGTCCCGGCCGCTCNACTACCTGGGGAAGGGCCGCAAAGCCCGCGCCTTGTAGGAACTCCTCCGGAGATCTCGCGGGCAAAGAGACCGTAATGGCCTCGCCTCCCCGTAGGACTGTGACCTCTCGGCAGTCGTCCGCCAGGGCGTCGTAAAGCTCAAACAGGGTCTGCACCTTGCGCCCACAGGCGGCCGTTATTAGGTCGTCGGCCTTGAGCCCTGCCTGCGCGAGGGGGGAGTCCGGTGCGAGTTCCGTGAGTTTCGCGAGGTACACCTGAGGCGTGAAGTACGCCCCCACGAGGTACCTCTCCTCGTCAGGGTGCCATTTGGGAGTGACGTCAACCCGGAGCCTTTCGCCGTCTCGCACGATCTCGAAGGACACCGGCCCTGGGGCCATGGCCTGGATGGCAGGTCCGACATCGTCCCACAGCCAGATGTCCTTGCCCCCGATCTCGAGGACCACATCCCCGACCCGGAGGGCCTGCTCCGCTGGCTCCCCAGGAACCAGCCCAGCGACCTGCACCCGGGGAAGGCCAAAGCCCAAGATGGCGCAGGTGGCGAGGACGCCTGCGAGGACGATGTTGGCCAAGGGGCCGGCAAGGGAGACGAGGAGGCGCACCCAGGCTGGGCGGCCGTAGTAGGTGCGTTCGAATGGAACGTCGGAGGTCAGCCCTTCCTCTCCAGCGAGGCGCACGAACCCGCCCAAGGGAAGGAGACGGATGGAGTAACGTGTCTCCCCCTTCTTACGGGAGAAGAGCACGGGGCCGAAACCCAGGGCGAACTCCTCCACCGCCACCCCCAGGAGCTTGGCGGCGAGGAAGTGGCCGCCCTCGTGCACCCCCACGAGGAAGAGCAGCATCGCAAGCAGCAAAAGCCAGATCATAGTTTTTCCGCCTCCACCCGGATGACCTCAGGCGTCCCGGGTTCTACTTTATAATCCTCCGCGACGCGTACGCCCACCACCCACGCGATCCCCTTCCGGTCGCACACCAAGGGCCACAGATCTCGCTCCCGCCTGGGGATATGGGCTTCCATGAGGAGGTCTTTGACCTTTTTCTTTCCGGAAAAGCCGAGCGGTTGGATGCGATCCCCGGGCTGTCTTACGCGCACGAAAAGCGGGAGCCGTACCTTGCCTGGGTCGAGGTAGGCGACGTATGGGGACGGGGACACGAGGCTCTCCGGCCGAGGGATCACCGCGGTCCGGAACCGCCAGCCGAGCTCTTTGACCTCTACTTCCCCCGGGAGGGGAATCTCCACCGGTTTAGGCGACGGCTGCTCTTTTTCCCCGCGGCCAAACCATAGCCTGTCCCGCTCCACGAGAACACGCACTCCCCGAGGTAAGGCCACCTCCCCAGGTTTTCCTGAGGCGATGAGCTCCAAGACCTGCTCGACGTGAACCCGTTCCAGGCCGCGGGGGTCTCCTAATGCGGCAACCGCCGCGGCCCTCACCGCCAGGGCTTGGACCGATTTGGGCAGGGCCCGCAGGGCGGCGAGGTCAATGACCTCCCCGTCCTGGACTTGGGCCATGGCCTGCTTCGCTGCCCAATCCAGGGCCTCCTCGGCCTCGGCCCACAGCTCCCCCGCCCGGGCCAGGGCCTCCTCTGCCCGCGGGTTGTAGCGTGAAAGCTGTGGCAAAAGCTCAAGGCGAANGGCGTTTCTGAGGAGACGAGTATCCTGATTTGTGGGATCGTCGTGAAAGGGGATGTCGTGCTCNCGGCAGAAGGCGCGGGTTTCCTCCCGGGAGCAGGTAAGAAGTGGACGCACGTATGGGGGCGAGGAGTAAAGAAGCCCCTTCAGCCCCCCNGGCCCCGCCCCCCGCAGAAGGTGCAGGAGCACCGTCTCCGCGAGGTCCGTGCGCGTGTGCCCGAGCGCGATCGCCTTCGCCTCGACCTTCTCGGCTGCCTTTTCCAAGAAGGACCGCCGCACGATCCGGGCTGCCTCCTCCAGGTTGAGCTTCCGCTCCTTTGCGAAGGAAGGGACGTCGCGCTTTTCGTAGACGAGAGGGAGGCCGAGGTCCTCAGCGGCCCATTTCACCACCCGAAGGTCTTCGGCCGTGTCGGCCCGGATCCCGTGATCGAGATGGGCGATGGTGAGGCAAAGGGAGTACTCCTTGCGNAGCCAGTAAAGGGCNTAGAGGAGGGCCATGGAATCCGCCCCCCCAGAGACCGCCACCAGCACGTGTTCCCCGGGCGNAAGGAGCTTTCGTCTCTCGATCGTGTCCCGAACTTTCTCCAGCATCGCCTCCATTTTCACCCCCGAAGGCTGGCCTCTCCACCTGGGCGATGCTAGAGTGTTCGCATGGAGCTCGCCGCGTTCCTGTGGGCCTTGGGTGACCTCCCCGCCGCCATGGCCGGGACGGGGGAGATTGCACTTGGACCTGACCCTTGGGTCCTCCTCCCCTTGGGGAGGCTCCAGCTCTTTTTCTCCTCGGGGCTTGCGGTCCCCAGGGCCAGGCTCCGCATCCTCTCTGGACCGTGGTTCCTGTGGCTTGACCTTCCCCCACCGCGGCTCGCCCTGGGACGGGCACCGGCCTACGCCTTGGTGGCCTTGGTCCGTGGCCCTGAGGGGGTAAACCTGGCTTGGGAGCTCCCGGCCGCGCCCTGGCTATCCGTGTTCGGGAGCCTGGGAAGCGAGCTCGGATGTGGTTTCCGTGTGAGGAGCCAACCTCTGTGGGGGGAGTTCCTTGTGCGAGGGGGTGAGCTTTCCCTGTGGTTAGGGCTGTCGCTCTCCTTCTAGCGGTGGCCTCCCTTCCTGCCTGGGGGTGGGAGGTCACGATCGCTTTTACGAACGACCTCCACGCGGCTTTGGAGCGACTTCCTGAGATCGCCGAGGTCCTCGAGGGCGCTGACCTTGTGCTTGACGCCGGAGACACCTGGGAGGACCTGTACCGCGTGACCGGCCTCAGGGAGGCCCTCGCCATGGCCCGCCGCATGGGGGAGCTGGGCTACGACGCCATGGTGCTTGGGAACCACGAGATGTACCTCGGGCCCGCGCTGCGGGAGGTGATCGGGGCTGCCCCCTTCCCCGTGGTGGTGACGAATCTCACTGGGGACCTCCCCGTACGGCGGTGGGCGCTGTTTGAGGCGGAGGGGAAGAGGATCCTAGTGCTGGGCCTTTTGTGGGAGGAGTACCCGTGGCCGCTTTGGCCTGGGCTGAGCCTGGATGAACCGGTGACGGCGGTGCGGGAGGCCCTGGCGGAGGCTCCGCCCCACGATCTCTTGGTCCTCCTTGGGCACATGGACATCGAGCGGGCTAAGGTGGTCGCCGCCCAGGTGCCGGAATGCGACGTCTTCCTACTGGGCCATGATCACCTGTGGCTTACGGAGCCCATCTGGGCGGCCGGGGTGCCGATTGTGGAGGCCGGCCATCGCGCCGGTGCCGTGGGGCTTGTGCGCCTCGGCGACGCGGGGTTCAGCTACAAGCTCGTACGGACCAAAGCCTCCACCCGCCTCCCCTACTTTTGGGTGCCGGCCCTGGCCCTCCTCGGGGCCTTGCTACTTGCCCGCTAGAAGTTCAGGGCGAAGCCGGTTGGGGAAAGCTCAAGCGACAAGCCCTCAAGCTCAAGCGCGGTCTGATAGGCGTCCACCGCCGAGTAGAGCGCCCACAGGGTGTGGACCCCGCCGGTGATGAGATAGGCAGGATAGTAAGGGAGCAGGTTGGCCACGTACCAGGTTCCCACGTCGAGCACCACCATCACCAGAAAATGGGTNAGCGCCTTGTCGTACTCGCCGTTCAGATACTGGCCGAAACCGGGAAGCACGAACGAGGCCATCCCCCGAATGAGTGGGGTTAGGTTTGGCTCCTGTTGCCCAAACGCCGTCACCCCGCTTGCCAACCCCAACCCTACCAACAGCGCCAACACCACTAGGTATCGCATCGTCCCCTCCTCAGCCACTTTCCACCCGGGCGAGCACCTCGTCCGGGATGTCGAAGTTAGCCACTACTTCCTGCACGTCCTCCTGCTCGTCTAGCTCGTCCAGGAGCTTGAGGAGGCGCTCGGCCTCCTTCCCCTCCACCCGCACTGTCGCCTTGGGGACCAGCGAGAGCTGAGCCCGGGCTACCTCGATCCCTGCCTCCCGGAGTCCGTCTCGCACCTTGGCCACGTCAGTGGGAGCGGTGTAGAAGGTGAGGGTGCCGTCTTCCTCCGAGAAGTCCTCCGCGCCCTTTTCGATGGCGAGGAGCACTAGCTCTTCCTTGTCCATCCCCTCGGGGATCTCTTCCACCTGGACGACTCCCCGCCGCTCGAACTGCCAGGCTACGCAGCCCTCCGTCCCTAGGGACCCTCCATGAGACTCGAAGATGTGGCGCACCGCGGCAGCGGTCCGGTTGCGGTTGTCGGTGAGGGAACGCACCAGGATGGCCACCCCTCCAGGGCCATATCCCTCGTAGATCACCTCTTCGTAGCGGGCCCCTTCGATGTCCCCTGAAGCACGTTTGATGGCCCGTTCAATGTTCTCCTTCGGCATGTTGGCCGCCCGGGCCCGCTCGATCGCTGCGGCCAGCGAGGGGTTGGTCTCGGGGTTAGGGTCTTGCCGCGCGCAGACGATGATCTCCCTCGTCAGCTTGGAGAACAAGTTCGAACGCTTCTTGTCCTGCCGCTCTTTACGGTATTTGATGTTTGCCCATTTGGAATGGCCTGCCATAGTAGCCCCCTTCAAAAACACATGATAAGTAGGAGCGCCGGAGACGGCAAACGGGCTTGTGCCCTGATGCCTTAGGGCACACACTTTTTCCAACATGGGAATCGAGCCAGGTGCGGTGCGCAGAGCTACAAGCCTTTTACGCGAAGCCCGGAATGCCTGGGCCTTGACCGGAGCCGGGGTAAGCACACCCTCGGGGATCCCTGACTTCCGTGGGCCTGCGGGCCTGTGGACGAAATACGACCCGGAGCGGGTTTCCTCGATTGAGGGCTTTCGCAGTGACCCGCGGAGCTTTTACTCCTTTTGGGTGTGGCGGTTTGAGCGAATGCGCCAGGCCCGTCCCAACCCTGTGCATGAGCTTTTGGCCTGGCTCGAGACCCGGGGCCTGCTCCAAGGGGTCATCACCCAGAACATCGATGGGCTCCACCAGGCCGCGGGTTCCCGGCGGGTGCTCGAGGTACACGGCCACGCCCGCACCGGCACCTGCCTCGGCTGTGGGAAGAAATATCCCCTGGAATGGATCGCCGACCGTGCTCGCCAGACAGGAGTTGCTCGCTGCGAGTGCGGTGGTTTGGTGAAGCCGGATGTGGTGCTATTTGGGGAGCAGCTCTCCTCGGACTTCCAGGTCGCCGAGCAGGAAGTAGGGAAGGCAGATCTGCTCCTTGTTATGGGAACTTCGCTCACGGTGTGGCCGGTGGCGGGGCTGGTGCCCAGGGCGGCTTCCGCCGGGGCCAGGATCATCATCGCCAATGGTGAGCCGACCGCGTACGATAGCCTAGCGGACGTGATCCTCCGGGGTGATCTGGTGGAGATCGCCCAGGCGCTTCGCCGCGAACTGGAGGTGCAGGATGCTCGAGCTTGAGGTGGGAGAAAAGCTGAGGGCTCTCAGAAGGACGCTCGCGGTGGCGGAATCGTGCACCGGTGGACTCCTTGCCATGCGCATCACCGAGGTGCCGGGAGCATCGGACTACTTCCTCGGAGGGGTGGTAGCCTACTCTAACTCCGCCAAGCAGGCCCTCCTTTCGGTGCCAGAGGAAGTGCTCCTGGCTCATGGAGCGGTCTCTCGGGAATGTGCCCTGGCCATGGCGCAAGGGGTGCTTCTTGCCTTCGGGGCGGACTACGGCCTAGCCATCACCGGCATCGCCGGGCCAGGTGGTGGCACCCCGAAGAAGCCGGTGGGCCTGGTCTACGTGGCCCTCGCGAGCCGCGACGGCGGCTCCGAGGTCCGGGAGCTTCACCTACGGGGTTCCCGTCAGGGCAATCGCTGGTCGGCGAGCGAGACCGCACTGGAGCTCTTGGCAAGCCGGCTTGGGCTGTGAGCGGCTTTGCACCTTAGGGCGTGGTGCAGTAGATTGGCCGGGTAAAATGGCCAAGATTTCAGTCGTGGTCCCGGCACACAACGAGGAGGAAGAGCTACCCGTTTGTCTTTCTGCCCTGGGGCGGCAGGACATCGGGGATTTCGAGCTGATCGTGGTCGACTCAGCCTCTACGGATTCCACCGCCGAGGTGGCTAGGGAATACGGGGCCCACGTTGTCAGGGTGGATACGCCGGGGGTGGCCCGGGCCAGACAGGCCGGATTCACAGCGGCGCGTGGAGAGATCGTCGCCTCCACTGATGCCGACGCCATGCCCCCGCCGGACTGGCTCTCGCGCCTCACCGCGCCCTTCTCCGACCCGGGCGTGGTGGGGACCTTCGGCACTTTGGAGCTCCGCGACGGACCCAGAAGATTGGCCTTGATGTCTTGGCTCTTCACCCTGTTCCAGCAGATCAACTTCCGCCTGGCCCGCCCCCTCTTTTGCGGGCCCAACTTCGCGGTGCGGAAGAAAGCGTTCCAAGCCGTGAGCGGCTTCTCAGGGCGCTCTGGGTTCCCAGCCGAGGCGGAGGACGTGATCCTAGCGATGAAACTCCGTCGAGAAGGACGCATCGTGTTCCTCCCCGAGCTCGCAATGCCGGTTTCAGCCCGGCGCCTCCGAGGGATGGTGGGCCTCAAGTACGTGGCACACCATGCCGGGGTTTACCTCAGGGTGTGCTGGTTGGGAGGGTGGCATGGTTGACCTGCTCGTGGTGGCCTGGGACGGGGCGCCGCCGGAGGTGCTGGCCGAGTGGGCGGATGCGGGCCTCCTTCCAGTGTACTCGGAGCTGCGGGCCCGGGGTGCTTGGGGTGAGGTGACGAGCACCCTACCTCCGGTGACCGCCCCAGCCTGGGCCAGCTTCCACACCGGAGCCAATCCGGGCAGACACGGGGTGTTCGGTTGGGCTGCCCGCCGCAAGGGAAGCTACCTCCCTGCCCTTGCCGATGGCCGCTGTCTGCGTCTTCCCATGGCGTGGGAGCTCCTCTCCCGGAACTACGCCGTGGGGGTGGTGGGCTTTCCCCTTACCTATCCCGCCCGCGAGGTCCGCGGGTTCTGGCTTCCCGGGTTCCTCGCCCCCCGCGACGCCCAGGGATACCCCCCGGGTGTCCTGCGGGAGGCTTACAAGATCGCCCCGGGGTTCTCAGCTACGCCGCCCGAGTGGTCCCGGGCGGTCCGCCCTCAGGAGTGGGCCCGAGAGCTCCAGCAGTTGGCCTCGGCCAAGGCTCAAGTGGCGCTTGAGCTCGCCCGCCGATTTCAGCCCGCCGCGTTGGCCCTCCACTTCCAGGTCACGGACACGGTGCAACATTACCTGTGGGGGCGGGAGGAGGTGC
Organism: Candidatus Acetothermia bacterium JdFR-47; assembly: GCA_002011415.1. Taxonomy (GTDB): domain Bacteria; phylum Bipolaricaulota; class Bipolaricaulia; order Bipolaricaulales; family Bipolaricaulaceae; genus JdFR-47. Next base: position 1,992 of record MTNI01000119.1, on the reverse strand, counting down.
TGTCCCTGTTCCAAACGGTGGATAGGGCCCTGGGGGAGCTCATGGCGGCCCTCGAGCCCCGGTGGGTGATCCTGCTCTCCGACCACGGCATGGGACCGGTGGAAGGGGAGTTTCACGTGAACACTTGGCTTCTCAGGGAGGGGTTCCTGCGGCTCTCCCGGCGCCCCGGGAGCCGGATGCGCAGGCGGCTGTTCGAGCTGGGCGTTACCCCTCGAGGGCTGGAGGGGGTGGGACACCGCCTGTACCCGGTGGCCAGGAGGCTGGGCATCGTGCATAGCGGGACCGATCTTTGGGCCCGGGGCCCGTTCGCCCACGCCGCCCGGGGGCTGTTCCTTTCCCTCGCCGATNTTGATTGGCGTCGCACCTGGGCCTACTCCCATTCCGAGGTCGGAAGCATCTTCCTCAACCGGGTGGGGCGTGAGCCCCAGGGGACGGTTCGCCCGAAGGACGCGGGCCGAGTGCTGCGGGACCTCTCGCAGGCGCTCTCCGAGCTGCGGCTCCCCGGCGGCCAGCCATTTCTGGGTGAGCTCTGGCGTGGGGAGGAGATTTACCAAGGGGAGCACGCCCACTTGGGGCCCGATCTCGTCTTCCTCTCCCAGGGCCTCCGCTGGATGGGGAAGGGCCTAGGCGGGTTTCTCCACCGGGAGGTGTTCAGCCCCTCGGCCGTGGCCGCCGGCCACCGAATGGAGGGAGTGCTCCTCGTCTCCGGGGAGGGAGTGCGACAGGGGGCGCGACTCCGTGCCCACCTTTGGGACCTGGCGCCCACGATACTCGCCCTCCTCGGGGTACCCATCCCCTCGTGGATGGACGGGCGTCCCATAGAGGGGGCGTTCGAGGCACGCTTTCTCAGGCCGGAGTACGTTTCCGCCTCCGCGGGCGCGGGGCAGGCTTATGGGGAGGAAACGGTGGAAAGATTGCGGGGATACGGGTACCTTTGATCATGAAGGCGCGAAAGTACTTGTTGTTNATAGTGTTGGTCAGCGTTGGGATCGCCCTGTTGGGCGGACTCATCTACCTCTCCGGGCCCCGGCTCGTGCTCGAGGAGATCACCGCCGTTGGCTTCTGGGGGTTCCTCGCCGTGGCGGGAAACGTCCTTTGTGCCCTCTGCGCCTGGCTCGTCAGTTGGGCCATACTCCTCCACGCGGCGGGGATCCACGTCCCCTGGGGGAGTCTCTTCACGTCTCTTCTCTCCGGCTACGCCGTGAGTTACCTCNCCCCCTCCATGTACCTTGGGGGGGAGCCCATTCGAGCCTACCTCGTATCGAAGCGGGCGAACGTCCCCATGGCGAGGGTCATGGCCACCGTGGTGGTGGAGAGGCTTCTCTCCGGGATCTCGCTCCTCATCTTCGCGTCCTTCGGTGGTTTCTTCGCGCTCGTCTCGCCCAAGTTGACCCTTGCCGACAAGCGGGCAGTGGGGATCGGCATCGGGATCATCGCGGCGTTCCTGTTCTTAGGGGTGTTTTCCTTTGCCCGCAATTACCAGTGGATATCCCGCCTAATACGGCTTTTGGCCAAGCTCCTCCCAGGGCGGGGAGGGCTGCTGCGGGCGGCGGCGAAGGTGGCCGAGACCGAGCAGGAGATCTACCATGCTTTTACCCGAAGCGTCGGATACACTACGCTAGCGTTTTTATTCCAGATTCTGACTGTGTTCTTCAACTACCTGCGGCCGCAGGTGTTTTTTTACTTCACCCAGAAGACCCTATTCTCTGCCCCCCAGCTTTCCCTTTACTTTACGCTCAACGCGTTCTTGACTGCCTTCCTTTGGATCACCCCGGGAGGCATGGGGGTGGCAGAGGGCGGGAGGATGGGCATATTCTCCTTGCTCGGCATTCACCCCAGCGGCGCGCTTGCCTTTTCGGTCCTGTACCGGTTCGTCGAACTCATCCTGGTGGGGCTGGGCATTTACTTTATGATCCAGCGAGGATTGTTCCACATCACCCAGGGACGGGTAGAGGTGGAAACCCAAAGCGGGGTGGACGGCGATGACTAGGA
>MTNI01000029.1 GCA_002011415.1 Candidatus Acetothermia bacterium JdFR-47 | reverse complement strand
GGGTTCCAAATCCACTCGCCGCACTGCCCCCCGGGAACGAGCATCAGGTTCTCCAGCACCGTCATCTCGGCGAACGCCCGGGGGATCTGGAACGTGCGATAGAGCCCTCTTCGAAATAGCTTGTAAGGGGACCACCCGGTGACGTCCTCGCCGTCGAACTCTATTCGTCCCTTATCGGGCCGGTAGAAACCGCTGATGAGGTGGAACAAGGTGGTCTTGCCGGCGCCGTTGGGCCCGATGAGTCCGGTGATGGAACCCGCCTCCACCTGGAGCGAACACCCCCGAACCGCCCACAGGCCGCCAAATCGTTTGCTGACACCCTTTACCGCAAGCAAGTCCCACCTCCCCTGGATAAAAACAAAAAAGCGGCATACTTAGCCGCTTCACGCAACCCATTGGCTTAGCCAATGGGTTGCCTACGCCATAACAAAGAGATAGTGCGTGATGCCTAGCCCCCGGATCACCTCCTCAAACGTCCTGGTCTTAACCGTCATCGTCGATCAAACAATATTTACGGCGCTGGACAACACCTGTCAACCCTCGCTAAGCACGGACCTCGCAGGGGACCAAGGTGGAGAGGCGCCGGGCCAGGGACCGCAACGTCTCCTCGTCAAGATGAGGCCGGGCAGCCCAGCTGGGGTCGATGAGCGCCTTGCCCTGGGGGACAAAGAAGGGCTGAAGCACGTATCTCTTCGTCCCCCGCACCGCTTGGGCGATGGCCTCGATGTCCGCCTCCGCAAGCCCCGGGGCCGCGGTGGTGCGGAGCTCGTAGTCAGGCGCCCGCTCCCTCAGGACGGCGATGCTCTCCTGCACCGCTCTGGTGACGTCGCGATCCACTCCGGTGAACTCGGGGTATCGAGGAAAGGGGGCCTTAACGTCGAGGGCCACGTAGTCGACAAGCCCCCGCTCGAGAAGCCCTGCGAGGACATCGGGGCTGGTGCCGTTGGTGTCGAGCTTCACGGCCAGGCCCAGCCCCTTGACCTCGGCCAGGAAGTCGGAGAGGTCCCGGTGCAGGGTGGGCTCCCCCCCGGTGATGGCAAGGCCGTCCAAAAACCCGCGCCGATCACGGAGGGCGGCCAAGACCTCCTCTGGGGAGATGCCGGCAATTCCCTGAGCCCGCTCGGGGAGGACGAGTTCGGCATTGTAGCAGAATGGGCAGCGGAGGTTACACCCCACGGTCCAGACAACAGCCGCAACCCTTCCCGGGTAGTCGATAAGCGATGTCCACTGAGCGTAAGCGACCTTCATCTCGGACAAAGTTCTGGGCAGAGTTTCACCCGAATGCTAGGTGTATCGCCTCGGGCCAGTGCAAACAGCCGGGCGAACGCCAGCACAAACGCACCTGCTAGCCCCACAGGAAGACGCATGCCCCTACGATCAAACGGTGGGAACCGAGCGCGGGATGAACACGCGGCGGTCGCGGAACTCCGCCTGCTTGCCGGCGTTCCATTGTTCCACCGGCCGGAGATACCCCACCACCCGGGAATACACCTCCGCTGGCTCGCCGCACTTGGGACAGCGAGGGTGCTCGCCGGCAAGATACCCGTGGCTTGGACACACCGAGAACGTAGGGGTAAGAGTGAAGTAGGGAATGCGGAAGTTCTCTGCGGCCTTGCGCACGATCAACTTGGCCGCCTCACCGCTTGGGAGCCGCTCCCCAAGCCAGATGTGGAACACCGTCCCCCCGGTGTAGCGGGTCTGCAGGGGCTCCTGGAGCTTGAGGGCCTGGTAGAGATCGTCGGTCAAGCCCACGGGAAGCTGGGAGGAGTTCGTGTAGTAGGGGGCGGCGCCGCCGTCCTGCACTTCGGCCTCGTTCGCCACTATGATCCTGGGAAAGCGTCCCTTATCGAGGAGAGCCAGGCGGTAGCTCGTCCCCTCGGCGGGGGTCGCCTCCAGGTTCCACAGGTGCCCGGTGGCCTCTTGGAACTCCAAGAGCACCTCGCGCATGAAGTCAAGCACCCGGATGGCGAAAGCTTGCCCCTCCTCCTCGGCGATACTGCAGCCGAGGAGGTTGAGACACGCCTCGTTCATCCCGATGACCCCGATGGTGGAGAAGTGGTTGGCCCAGTACTCCCCGGACTGCTCCTTGACCCCCCGCAGGTAGAACCGAGAGTAGGGATAGAGGCCCTGCTCCGTGAGCCGCTCTAGCACCTTCCGCTTGATGATGAGGGCCCGGCCCGCAAGCTGCATGAGCTCCCGCAATTTCCCGAAGAACTCGCTTTCGTTCCGGGACAGGTAACCGAGGCGCGGTAGGTTCAAGGTAACCACCCCGATGGAACCGGTGAGGGGGTTGGCGCCGAAGAGGCCCCCGCCCCTGTGCCTCAGCTCCCGCACGTCCAGGCGCAACCGGCAACACATGGAGCGGGCGTCCTCGGGCCGCATGTCCGAGCCGATGAAGTTGGCGAAGTAGGGGATCCCGTAGCGAGCGGTCATCTCCCACACCGGCGCAAGATCGGGGTTGTCCCACTCCCAGTCCTCGGTGATGTTGTAGGTGGGGATGGGGAAGGTGAACACCCGGCCCCGAGCGTCCCCTTCGGCCATCACCTCGGCGAACGCCCGATTGAACATGTCCATCTCCCGCTGGAACTCCCCGTAGGTCGCCCGCTGCGGCTCCCCTCCCACGATCACGGGAAGCTTCGCCATGTGCTCCGGTACCTTGAGGTCCAAGGTCACGTTGGTGAACGGCGTCTGGAAGCCCACCCGGGTGGGAACGTTCAGGTTGAACATGAACTCCTGCAGCGCCTGTTTCACCTGACGGTATGAGAGCTCGTCGTGGGCGATGAACGGGGCAAGCAAGGTGTCCAGGTTGGAAAACGCCTGGGCCCCGGCCGCCTCCCCCTGCAGGGTGTAGAGGAAGTTGGCCGCCTGAAGCAGCGCGACCCGGAAGTGCTTGGCGGGTTTCGATTCGACCTTCCCCCGCACCCCCCGGAAGCCCACGCGCAGGAGCTCTGCCAGGTCCCACCCCACACAGTACGGTCCCAGAGTGCCAAGGTCGTGTATGTGAAAGTCCCCTTCTTCATGAGCCTTGCGGATGTGAGGGGGGTAGATCCGCGTAAGCCAGTACCTCCCTATGATCTTCTCCGTGAGGAAGACGTTTAGGCCTTGAAGGGAGAACGTCATGTTGGAGTTCTCTCGCACCCGCCAGTCGGCCTCCGAGAGGTACTGCTCCACAATCCGGGGATCCACTAGCTCGCGCAACTCCCGAATCTTGCGGTGCTGCTCCCGATATAGGATGTAGGCCTTGGCAGCGTCCGGGAGGCCCGCGGCCATGAGCACCTCTTCCACCACATCCTGGATCTCCTCCACGTGGGGCGGGCCGAACAGGGCGCCGAACCTGCCCTCTAAGGTCTTGACCACCCTGTCGGCCAGCTCCCCCGCCAGGCGCTCATCGGCCTTTCCCGCCTCGGTCAGGGCCTTCTGGATGGCGCAGACAATGCGCTCCTTGTCAAACGGAACCACATTACCATCTCGCTTACGGACGTATTGGATCATGGACCCCCCTTCCGGTGTCGCGGCAGTAACCGCCATTACCTTAGCCCGAGAGAGCGGCCAGGGGAAGGGGATCTCGGGGGGAAGTTTTTCCTGACCTTGCGGGGGGGCTCAGTAAGAGCTAAGATCGCTCCCGGATTCTCGCAAGTGGAGGAGGGGATCGACTATTCCCAATACACGGTCAGCGAAGCGACAGCTACGTAAGAGCTTGCGTCGGCGAAGGCGGAATGATCTGCGCAAGAGCGCCATCCGCTATTGGCGTCGACAGATCCAGAAGCTCATCGAAGCCGGCCAGGTGGACGAGGCCGCCAAGGCCTTCCCCCAGTTCCAGAAGGCGGTGGACAAGGCAGCGGCCAGAAGGACGATCCACCCGAACCGTGCAGCCCGCTTGAAGGCCAGGATGGCCCGACGTCTACGGATGGCGTAGCGGGAGGCCCTGATGACCAACTTCGACTTTCTGGGAAAGGCTAAATTTTTTGTCCCGTTGTCTCTGTTTTTGGTGCTGGCGAGCATCCTCGCGGTGGCGACCATCGGCCTTAATGCCGGGGTAGACTTCACCGGGGGAACCCAGTTCACCGTCTTCTTCTCCAAGCCGNTGGCCACCGAGGAGGTGCGCTCGCTTTTGGCCACCATTCCCGCAGAGGAAGTGGACCTNGCACGCAGCCTGATCCAGGACATCCAAGGGGCAAACGGCGTGGTCATCACCGTGCCCCTGGACGTGGAGAACAACCAAGACCTGGTAAACGCCATTGAAGAGGCCTTTAGGAAGTTGCCCGCNACCGTGGAGGTATCCCGGGTGTCGATCGGTGCCCAGGTGTCGCGAGAGCTCGTGGACAAGGCCTGGCAGGCAATCCTCATCGCCCTGGCCGCGATCCTAGTCTACATCTCCTGGCGGTTCCGCCTCCGCTACGCGGTGGGGGCGATCGTGGCCCTGATCCACGACGTNACGATCGCCCTGGGGGTATTCTCCCTTTTCAGGATCGAGATCAACCTCCCGGTGATCGCCGCCTTCCTCACCATCGTGGGTTACTCCCTTAACGACACCATCGTCATCTTCGACCGCGTGCGGGAGAACTTGAAGNTGATGAAGAAATCCCCGATCTACGACGTCATCAACCGGTCCGTGAACCAGTCCCTGTCGCGGACCATCAACACCTCCCTCACCACATTCATCCCGGTGGTGATCCTGTTCGCGCTGGGNGGGCCGGTGCTGCGCGGATTCGCCCTGGCGCTTCTGATCGGTGTTGTCGTGGGTACCTACTCCTCGATGTACGTCGCCAACCCCATTCTCTACTGGTGGACCAAGGCAGCAGACAAGGCCAAGAGACGGGCTTAGCGGGCCCGCAAGCGACAAACTACGATCTGGTAAAGCAAAAAAGGGACGCACCACAGCCGAATGAACCGGCGCGGGTCTACCAGGGCCCGCCATAGCCATTCCAAACCCCATAGCCTTATCAGCCGGGGCGCACGGGGAAAACGCCCCGCCCAGAGGTCAAACGTTCCCCCCACCCCTATGAGAAGCCCCGCACCCACATCCCGGTNGGAGAGGATCCACCGCTCTTGTCTCGGGAACCCCATCCCCACTAGGAGCATGTCGGGACGGAGCCTTCTTATTTCGGCCACCGGTCCTTCCCCTTGGAAGTACCCGTGCTGGACCCCCACCACCTTGATCCCGGGAAATGCCCCCTGCAGGCGGGCCGCGGCCCGGACCGCGATCCCCGGACGCCCCCCGAGGAGGTACACGCCCCAACCCTCTCGGGCAGCACGGGCGCACAGGGACCACGCGAGGTCCGCCCCAGGCACCCTGGGTACCGGCTGGCCAAATGCCCGCGCCGCGAGCGCCAGTCCCACCCCATCGCAGGTGACAAGGTCTGCCTCTCGGTAGAGTCGAAGCAGAGAGTCATCCAGGATGGCCCGGCTCGTCGCCCAGGCGTCAGGGGTGAAGAGCACGATCCCCCGCTGGCCGGCGTTAAGGCGCCTTGCCACCTCGTCCACGAAGCCGGATATGTCAAGGGGAGTGAGGGGAATCCCTAGGATCTCCAGGCGGCCGTTGCGCCTGCGGATGGGAATAGGAGGACCGCACAGGGCCCGGGAGAGGCTCATCCCACCGGCTCTATCACCACTCGTCGGCCGGCCCCTTTGCCCACGGAGTAGGTCCGCACCCCGGGGTAATCGGAAAGGGCGAGGTGCACTATACGGCGATCCTCCGGCGGCATGGGATCGAGCCGTACCTTTTTGCGCTCCGTCACCGCCCGCTCGGCGAGCCGCTTGGCCAGCTCCACAAGCGCCTGCCGGTGGGCGGCCCAGCGTCCGTTCATGTCGAGTACAAGCGGCACGCTCTTCTTGAGACGCGCTTGCACGTGTAGGCGGGCGATCCTGGCCAGGTCGCTTCGCAGCTGGGGCTCGTTTTCCGGGATACGCTTTAAAGTCCCTGTGAGGTTGACGTACAGGCCCTCCGCCTCATAGGACACGTCCACCTGGGCTCGCTCGCCAAGCCGCTCCAGGAGCTCCTGGAAGAAGGTCCTGACCACCTCAATCGCCTTCTGATTCAGGTCCATCGGAGGCAATCCTCGGGGGCGTCAGCCTACCCTCCCGTTTCAGCTCCCAGTCGATGATGAGCTGCTGTCCCATCTGGAAGATGGTGGTGAGGAAGTAGTAAAGCCAAAGCCCGGCGGGGAAGCTCATGAACAGAACGGCCATCATCACCGGGAACAGCCAACCTATGGCCTGCCCCCCGCCCCCTGCCTGGCCCGCCGGCATGCGGCGCTGGGTAACCCACTGTTGGAAGAGCATGGCCCCGGTGGTGAGAACGACCAGGATGTAGTACGGGTCAGGCTGAGAAAGGTCGCGGATCCACAGGAACCCGGGGGAGAGATGGATCTGCTCGGCCGAGTACAGGATCGCCTGCCAAAGCAGGATGAGAAGGGGAAACTGGAAGATCATGGGAAGACACCCGCCCAGGGGGTTCACCCGTTCCTGACGGTAGAGTTCCATCATCTGCTTCTGAAGGGTCTCTCGGTCGTCCTTGTACCGCTCCTGGAGTTTTTTGATCTTGGGGGCCAGCCGCTGCATCTTGGCCATGGAGCGGAGCTGATTCCGCATGAGCGGATAGAGCACGACGCGGGTGATCAAGGTGAACAGGATGATGGCCCAGCCGTAATTGCCGGTGAGGTGATAAAGCCACTCGAAGAACCGCATCACCATCACCAAGAACCGCGAGAACAGGCCCAGGTCCATGAGCCCGCCCAGGCCAGCCTTGTCGAGGAGGATGTAGCGGTTGCGGCCGGCGTAGAGCACGCCCTTGAGCGTGGTCTCTCCTGCAAGCGACTCGAGCTCTAGGCCGAACACGGGCTGGCCGGAGGCGTTTTGATCTTGGAAGGGAACCACTCCCACGCCTCCATCAATAACTCGGAAGAAGAAAACGGCCTCCTTGCTCACCAGGCCCAGGCCTTCAAAGCGGGCATAAGCACCGGGGGCGAGGGGAGAGCTGTAGGCCTCACCGTCGTATAAGAACACCAGCTCAGGAGCCGCCTTCCCGATTGGCCGATGGCCAACTACCACCCGTACCCTTTCTCCTTCCCCCGAAAGGCGCAGCTCCACGTCCACGGTGTACAGGGCGTCGGTGCGCACGGTGAAGAGCTTTTCCACCGAGAGTGATTCTCCCTCCTTGGAGAGTTGCACCACCGCCACCCTCTTGCCCTCGTCCACCGTGTAGTGAAGCGAGTAGACATCGGGATCGGAGAGGGCATCACCGGCCCACACCTCGAACGGGAGGCTCACCCCCGGAGCGAGGGCCAGCTGCTTGTTCACCAGCGTCCAACCGGGAACAGCATCCAGGGCCTGTGACCGGTAGCTGGAGAAGTAGATGTAAGCGCTCTCCAGGGCCCCACCTAGCTCCCTAAACCTGTACCGGACCAGGCTACCGGTGATCTCCAAAGCCCGGTACCCATCACGATCAACCCACTGGGTTTCAAGGGGTTGGGGACTGGCTAGCGAAAGGACACATAGAAAGGCCAACATGGCCCCGAGAGCGAGCGAGATCTTTCCCATACCGACACGAACTTTACCGGTTCCCCGTCCCCTTCGCAATCGGTTGGGGTGTCAAGTACACTGGGGATGCGATGTTCACCGGGATCGTCAGGGGCCTGGGGCGGGTGGCAAGGCGCGGCCCCCAGCAGCTTGTGATCCACTCTCCTTTTCGCCTCGAGCCCGGGGAAAGCCTGGCGGTAAATGGGGTTTGCCTCACGGTGGCGGAAGTGGAGGGGGAGGAGGCCACCATGGACCTCTCCCAGGAAACCCTGGCCCGCACGAACCTGGGGACACTGCGACCCGGAGATTTCGTGAACCTCGAGCCCGCCCTCAAGAGTGGGGAGGAACTGGGGGGGCATTTCGTGCTCGGCCACGTGGACACGGTGGGAAAGATCGTCCTGCTCGAGCGCCGGGGAGAGGACGCGATCCTGGGGGTGTCATTTGATCCCAAGTTCGCCGAGCTCCTCGCAGACAAGGGCTCGGTGGCAGTTGACGGGATCAGCCTCACTCCGTTCTCCGTTTCAAGGGGTTCTTTCCGCTGCGCGGTGGTCCCTTACACTTGGAACCACACCAACCTAAAACACCGCCGAGTGGGCGACCTGGTTAACCTGGAGTTCGACGTGCTCGCCAAGTACGTGCGGCGCTGGAGGGAGAGATGAGGTTCGCGAGCGTGGAGGAAGCAATAGAGGCCATCCGAAATGGTCGGATGGTGGTGGTGGTCGACGACGAGGACCGGGAGAACGAAGGGGACCTCATCATGGCCGGGGAGCTTGTTACCCCGGAGGCGGTGAACTTCATGGCCAAGGAGGCCCGGGGCCTGATCTGCGTCCCCATGCCGAGGGAGTGGGCGGAAAGGCTGGAATTGCGTCCTATGGTGGAGCCCCCCCGTGACCACCACGAGACCGCGTTTACCGTGTCGGTGGACGCCCGGGAGGGGATCACCACCGGGATTTCCGCCCACGACCGGGCCAAGACCATCCGACTCCTCGCCGATCCGAGGTCAAAGCCCTCGGACTTCGTGCGCCCAGGGCACGTGTTCCCGCTGGTAGCCCGGGAAGGCGGGGTGCTGCGCCGGGCTGGCCACACCGAGGCCGCGGTGGACCTGTGCCGCCTCGCTGGCCTCTCCCCGGTGGGGGTGATCTGCGAGATCATGAACGAGGACGGCACCATGGCCCGGCTTCCGGACCTGGCAAAGTTCGCCGCCCGCCATGGCCTCCCCATCCTCACCATCGCCGGCCTCATCGCCTACCGCAAGCGCCGCGAGAAGCTGGTGGAGAAGGTTGCCGAGGCTGAGCTGCCCACCAAATGGGGCCACTTCCGCATCGTCACCTACAAGGACATCCTCTCGGGCCAGGAGCACGTGGCCCTGGTGAAGGGGAAAGTGGCGGGGGAAGCTCCGGTCCTGGTGCGGGTGCACTCCGAGTGCCTCACCGGCGACGCCCTCGGCTCCCTGCGCTGCGACTGCGGCGACCAGCTCCACCGGGCCATGGAGATGATCGAGGCCGAGGGCAAGGGGGTGCTCCTCTACATGCGGCAGGAGGGCCGGGGGATCGGCCTAGCCAACAAGGTATGTGCCTACCGGCTCCAGGACGAGGGCCTGGACACGGTGGAGGCGAACCTCCACCTCGGCTACCCCCCCGACCTCCGGGATTACGGGATCGGGGCCCAGATCCTGGTGGACCTGGGGGTGAAGAAGCTCCGGCTCCTCACCAACAACCCTAAGAAGGTGGCAGGGCTCTCCGGCTACGGCCTCGAGATCGTGGAGCAGGTGCCCATCGAGGTGGAGCCCAACCCGTACAACGTGCGCTACCTCAAGGCGAAGAAAGAGAAACTCGGCCACAGGCTGAACAAGGTGTAAGGGGGAGAGGATGAAGGTCTACGAGGGAAAGCTGGACGCGAAGGGCCTGAGGATCGGGATTGTGGTGTCTCGGTTCAACGACTTGGTGACCCGGGAGCTCCTCTCCGGGGCCCTGGACCGGCTCCGCCGCCTAGGGGCGGCCGAAGAAGACCTCTCCGTGGCCTGGGTGCCAGGGGGGTTTGAGGTGCCGCGGGCGGTGCGGGCCCTAGCTAGCTCAGGGAAGGTGGACGGGGTCCTCGCCCTGGCGGCGGTGGTGCGGGGGGCGACGCCCCACTTTGATTACGTCGCCGCCGAGCTTGCCAAGGGCCTTTCTAAGCTGAACCTGGAGCTCCCGGTGCCGGTGGCGTTCGGGGTCCTGACCTGCGACACCCAGGACCAAGCCCTGGAGCGAGCTGGGGGGAAGCTCGGCAACAAGGGCGCCCAGGCCGCCGAGGCCCTGGTGGAGATGATCTGCATGGAGAAGGAGATCGCCGGATGAAGATCGGGTCCGTGCGTGGCATGCGGGACATCCTCCCGGATGAGACCCCCCTCTGGCAACGCCTCGAGGCCGAGATCCGGGAAACCTTCGCCCTCTACGGCTACCAAGAGATCCGCACCCCCCTGGTGGAGGAGGCGGCGCTCTTCGCCCGGGGGGTGGGGGAGGCCACCGACGTCGTGCACAAGGAGATGTACGTCTTTCAGGACAAAAAGGGACTTCCGCTGGCCCTCCGGCCCGAGGCCACGGCCTCGGTGGTGCGGGCTTACATCCAACACGGCCTCTACGCCAAGGGGGATCTTGCCAAGCTCTACTACTTCGGGCCCATGTTCCGCTACGAGAAGCCCCAGAAGGGCCGGTCCCGCCAGTTCCACCAGTACGGGGTGGAAGCCCTGGGATCGTTGGACCCGGCCCTGGACGCCGAGGTGATCGACCTCGCCCGCCACCTCATGGAGAGGCTGGGCCTGCCGCGGAAGGGGATCTTTCTCAGGCTCAACTCCATCGGCTGCGGGGAGGACCGGGCGCGGTATCGGGAGGCCCTGCGGGTCCACTTCCTCCCCCGGAGAGAAGAGCTGTGCCCCGACTGCCAAAGGCGCCTCGAGGAGAATCCGATGCGGATCCTGGACTGCAAGAGGCAGGGGTGTCAGCCGGCGATCCGGGAGGCCCCGAGGAGCGTAGATTTCCTGTGCTCGGACTGCCGCGCCCACTTCGAGGAAGTCAAAGGACATCTCAACCGCCTGGACCTTCCTTACGAGCTCGATCACACGCTGGTGCGAGGTCTGGACTACTACACGCGCACCGTGTTCGAGCTCTGCTCCCGGGATCTCGGGGCCCAAGACGCGCTCCTCGGAGGAGGACGCTACGACGACCTGGCGGAGATGCTNGGGGGGCCGTCCACTCCGGGGGTGGGCTTCGCCGGGGGGATGGAACGGCTGGTGCTTTTGCTCCAGNACCGACTTGAAGAGTCCCCCAGCGAAAAGCTCGACGTGTACGTGATCCCGATCGGGGGGGAGCTCGAGGTCAAGCACACCGCCGCCTGGGCCCTGATGCAGCTCCGCCGGGCCGGTTTGGCAGCGGACATGGAGTNCCTCGGCCGCTCCTTAAGGAAGGCGACCCAGGTGGCGGCCCGGAAGGCCCGTTACGCCTTGTTCCTGGGGCCAGACGAGGTGAAGTCCGGGTCGGCCAAGCTCAAGTTCTTGTCCACCGGGGAGGAGCGAACCCTCGAGCTGGAGGCGTTTTCCCGCCCACAGACGCTCCGGAAACTTCTCTCGTAGCGCGTCCTCTTGCAAACGTTCCCGAAATGGGAGGGCGCTCGTATAATCCCTGAAGTTCCGGAAGGGGGCGACCATGGAGAAGCAGGCGTTGGACGAACGCTGTGTGAACGCGATCCGCTTTTTGGCGGCGGACATGATCCAGGAGGCCGGCTCCGGCCATCCCGGCCTCCCGCTTGGGGCTGCGCCCATGGCCTACGTGCTGTGGGACCGACACCTCAAGCACAACCCCAAAAACCCAGGCTGGTTTGACCGAGATCGGTTCGTCCTCTCCGCCGGGCATGGGTCGGCTTTGCTTTACGCGCTCCTTCACCTCACCGGCTACGATCTGCCCCTTTCAGAACTCAAGCGCTTCCGGCAGTGGGGGAGCAAGACCCCGGGGCACCCCGAGGCCGGGCTCACCCCCGGGGTGGAGGTGACCACCGGACCCCTGGGGCAGGGCATCTCCATGGCCGTAGGGATGGCAATCGCCGAAGCACACCTGGCCGCGGTCTTCAACCGTCCCGGCCACGAGATCGTCGACCACTTCACCTACGTCATCGCCTCCGACGGCGACCTCATGGAGGGGGTGGCAGCGGAGGCCTGCTCCCTGGCCGGACACCTGGGCCTGGGAAAGCTCATCGTGCTGTTCGACGACAACGGGATCTCCCTCGCCGGCACCACGAACCTCACCTTCACCGAGGACGTGAGGAAGCGGTTTTCCGCCTACGGCTGGCAGGTCCTCGAGGTGGAGGATGGAAACGACCTCTCCGCGATCGACCGGGCCATCAGCGAAGCCAAGGAGGATAGGGAGCGTCCCACCCTCATCTGCGTACGNACGGTGATCGGCTATGGCGCCCCCACCAAGGCCGGCACCTATAAGGTGCACGGCTCCCCCTTGGGGGAGGAGGAGCTCGCCGCCGCCAAGGAACGCCTAGGCTGGCCCAAAGAACCGAAGTTCTTCGTCCCCGAGGAGGTGCGCAAGCACATGGGGCAAGCCATNGAGCGGGGCCGGGCCTGGGAGGAGGATTGGAANGAGCTCCTCTCCCGCTACGCCCAGGAATACCCAGAGCTCGCGGCGGAGCTCACCCGCCGCCTTGCGGGGAAGCTCCCCGAAGGCTGGGACGAGGGACTCCCCGACTTCCCCCCGGACGAGAAGGGGATTGCCACCCGCAAGGCGGCTGGCAAGGTGCTCCAGGCCTTGGCCGAGCGGGTGCCCGAGCTCATCGGTGGCTCGGCCGACCTCAACCCGTCCACGAACACTGTCCTCCCGAACTTGGGGGACCTGGAGCGCCCCGGGGAGCCTCCGGCCGGGGTACAGGGCGCGGCGGGCGGCCCCTGGGATTACTCGGGCCGGAACATCCACTTCGGGGTGCGGGAACACGCCATGGGTGCGATCGCAAACGGCCTTGCTCGCCACGGCGGAGTCATCCCNTTCACCGCCACCTTCCTTGTGTTCTCCGACTACATGCGGCCGCCTATGCGGCTGGCCGCCATGATGGGATGCCAAGTGGTGTACGTCTTCACTCACGATTCCATCGGGATCGGCCAGGACGGCCCTACCCATCAGCCGGTGGAGCAGCTCATGGGCCTACGCACCCTTCCTAACCTCACNGTCATCCGCCCCTGTGACGCCAGCGAGGCGGCCGAGGCTTGGAAGGCGGCCCTGAAAAACCGCGAGGGCCCCACCGTCCTCGTCCTCACTCGGCAAAACCTCCCGATCCTGGACCGAAGCCGGTACGCTTCGGCTGAAGGCCTGCACCGCGGCGGCTACGTGCTTTGGGAGTCAGGAAGCGGGACCCCCGACGTGATCNTCATCGGCACTGGCTCCGAGGTTCACGTGGCCCTCAAGGCGGCGGAGGAACTCGCGAAAGAGGACGTAAACGTGCGGGTCGTATCCCTGCCTTCCTGGGAACTGTTCGAGCGCGAGGGGCAGGAGTACCGAGAGAAGGTGCTGCCGCCAGGGGTGCCGAAAGTGGCGGTGGAGGCCGGGGTCACTCTGGGCTGGGAAAGGTACGCCGACGTCGCGATCGGGGTGAACGACTTTGGAGCCTCCGCCCCCGGGGCCGAGGTCTTGAAGCGGTTCGGCATCACCCCGGAGCGGGTGGCCGAAGAGGCGAAAAGGCTTTTAGGCAAGGCCTGATAGGGGCGCCTCCGGGCGCCACAGCTTCTTCCCAAGCAGCCACAGGCCGAAGGCGAGGAACAACGCGGCGCTCGCCACATGGGCGGCCCGCACCGGCCCCAGCCATAGCGAGTCCCCGCGCACGATGCTCACCAGCCCCCGCACCACCGAGTAGCCCATGAAGTAGAGGCAGGTGAGGAACCCCTCCTTNGCCGGCCGGCGGCGCAGTCCCCACAGAAGGGCGAACAGCAGTAAATCCCCCACCGCCTCGTAAAGCATGGCCGGATGCAGGGGCTGTCCGGGATAGACGATCCCGGCCGGGGAATCAGGGGGGAACACGATCCCCCAGGGAAGCGTGGTCGGGACCCCATAGGCATCGCCGTTGAGGAAGTTCCCGATCCTGCCCAAGGCCTGCCCCAGTATCACCGCTGGTACCACCGCGTCTGAGAGGGCCCATAGCCTCACCCTCTTCCAGCGGGCCACGATCCACAGAGCGAGCGCCCCCCCGATGAGGCCTCCGTGGATGGCAAGGCCCCCGTGCCACAGCTTGGGGATCTCCCAGGGGTGGGCCCGGTACCAATCCCACTGGAAGGCGACGTAATAGGCCCGGGCAAAGAGAAGCCCCAGCGGCACCGCCACCAGGAATAGGTCCAACACGTCCTCGCTNGTGAGNGGAAGCCCCTTGCGGCGCGCCTCCGCCCGGATGAGGAAGTAGCCAATGACGAAGGCGATCACGTACATAAGCCCGTAATAGCGGATCTCGATGGGGCCGATCCGGACGAAAACAGGGTGCATCTCCCCTCCTTTACACCATTATAATGGCCGCAGTGCCATTTCGAATCAGGATTCTGGCTGGCCTCGCGTTCGCCCTTCTTTTGTGGGGGGGCTTTCATCCCGGCTGGGGGTGGCTGGCTTGGCTTTCCCCGGCCCTGTTCTTCCTGGCCCTGGACAAAGTCGGAGTCAAACGGGGGCTCATCCTCGGTGGCGCTTTCGGCCTTTTTTTCTTCGCCCTGGAGCTTTCCCCGATCTACGCCCTGTGGCCGTTCTTGGGAGGGCTGACCATCCTTTCCTGGATCGCGCTCTCCCTTTACGGGGCNGTCTTCTTCGCCGTGCTCGGGGGGGCTGCAAGCTGGAGGAGCTCTCCGCTTCTCTGGGCCGGGACGTGGGCGCTGCTCGAGGCCGCCCGGGAGGCAGGACCCTTGGGGTTCTCCTTCGGGGCCCTCCCCACCGCCCTGGTGGGGGGGCCGTTTACTCCCGCTGCNGCNTGGGGAGGAGCCGTGCTCCTTTCGCTCGCGGTCGCCTGGACCGGCGCCTGTCTCGCCAGGGCCGTCCGAGGCCCCCGGTTCCTCCTCCTCGCCGCCTTGGGGCCGGGGCTTCTGGCCCTGCTCTCCGCCCTTGCCCCCCTTCCTTCCCCGACTGGGGAGCTCTCCGTGGCGCTGGTCCAGCCGAATATTCCCCAAGCCGAGAAGCTCGACCGCGAGCGCCTTGCCCAGCTCACCGCGCGTTATGAGTCCTTGCTCGCCTCTCTCTCTGGGCCCCTAGACCTGGTGGTACTCCCGGAGAACGTGCTCCCCGCCTACCTCCGGTCCGAGCCCGAATACCTGGCTCCTTTCAAGAAGACGGCGCAGCGGCTCTCCTGCCATATGCTTCTGGGAACGGGGGAGCTGCGGGCGGGGAAGGTTTACAACTCCGTCCTCCTCCTGGACCCCGCGGGGGAGGTAGCTGGGATCTACGACATGGTGCACCTGGTCCCGTTTGGGGAGTACGTCCCAGGGAGGAAGCTGTGGGAGGCCTTAGGCCTCGGCCCCCTCCTATCCCGGCTCCTACCCTTCGACCTCACTCCGGGAGAAGGAGCGCACCCCTTGGGGCCTTTCGGGGCCATGATCTGCTTTGAGAGCCAGTTTCCAAGGCTCGCGCGGGAGCTCACCCTGAAAGGGGCCAAGGTCCTGATCGCCCTCACCAACGACGCCTGGTTCGGGAAGACGCGTTTCCCCTGGGAACACTTCGCCATGGGGGCGCTGCGAGCAGCGGAGTGCGGCCGGGCATTCCTCCAGGCGGCCCAGACCGGGATCACCGGGGCTTTCGCCCCAAACGGGAGGTTCGTTACAGCTCTTCCTCCTTGGGAGGAAGGCACACTCAGGCTCCAGATGACCCTTTACCAAGGGAAGACCCCGTTCGTACGCTACGGCCCCTGGCCCGCCTTGGGCCTGGCTGTNCTCCTNGTCCTCTTGGGACTGATCAGGAAAAGCGGCCCCGCCGCATGGGGCGGCGGGGCCGGGCGGGAACGCTTTCCAAACGAAACTTAGATCACGGCGAACGGCGCGCCGGGCTGATGGAGTCAGGTGCGCTGGAAAGTTGGGTCACCGTGCCGGTGTTCAGGTTTACCAAGTACACGTGATAGTTCG
>MTNI01000072.1 GCA_002011415.1 Candidatus Acetothermia bacterium JdFR-47 | reverse complement strand
ATGACATAAAGCCTGTCACTGGTTCCTCCCGACGCCCAAAACACCCGTTGGATGGGGCGCGGAATCGACGACTTGGGAGGATAGACCCACCACCCGTAACCGTAGCCGCAGTCCATGTCGGTATTGATGTGACCACGGGTAGCTTGGTCCACCCATTTAGCCGACACCACCTGTTTCCCTTCCCAGGACCCCCGCTGTAGGTAAAGGAGGCCGATCTTGGCCAGATCCCGGGGACGCATCCGGATGCCGCTGCCTCCCATCGGCAGGCCCGTGTTATCGCGTTCCCACCACACCCGGGAGATCCCGAGCGGGGAGAACAGGTGCTCTTGAGCGAACATATATGGGTCCATCCCGGTGGCGCGGGCCAGGATGGCCATGAGCACGTGCCAAGTACCGGAGTTGTAGTTAAAAACCTTTCCCGGCGAGGCGGCCATGGGCCTTTCCAACACAAATCGGATAGGAGTTTCGCTTGTGAACATCTTGTTTGAGACGTTTTCTGGGTCCCCGTACGACGATTTGTGCTCTGGCCAGTCCAGCCCTGAGGTCATGGTGAGAAGATGGCGGATGGTTATGGCTCGCTTCTCCCGTTCCAGGTCCTCCAGTTCGGGGAAGAAGCTCAGAACTGGTTGGTTCAAGCTCTCGATGTAACCCTCGTCCAAGGCGATTCCCACTAAGGTAGCCACGATGGATTTAGTGATGGAGTGTATCGGTTGGAGGACGTCCTCGGTGAACGGATAGACGTTGGCCTCCACCACCACGTAGCCGTGCCTGATCACCAGTAGGCTGTGCACGTGTAGCTTCAAGTCGCGGACCAGCTGCAGCCCATCGGCTAGGGTATCCGGGTAAATCCCTTGGGCCTCCGGGGTCGATCTCTTCCAGCCCTCGGTGGGCCAATAATCTGGCGGAGGAACATTTATCTGAGTGGAAAAGTGGCAAAATAGTAAGTAGGCACCAAGGCTGGCTGCTACCAGAAGAAGCCCCCCAAAAAGCCACCTTCTCATCTCAATCACTGACCAGTTTACCCCCAATTGGATCGATAGGGGAGAGAGCTATGTTGTATGAACTAANGCTGTCGATTCTTAGGGATCGCCTGGCGGGCGAGGTGATCACAGCGCTCGTTTTCCGNATGGCCGGCGTGCCCCGCTAGCCAATGGAAGTGAACCCGGTGGATCTGGGTCAGGCGGTCGAGCTCTCGCCACAGGTCCTCGTTGGCGACCGGGAGGAGCCGCTTCCCCTGGCGCCTTCTCCAGCCGTTTTCCTTCCAGCGGGGGAGCCACTCGGTGACCCCCCGCTTGAGATAAGCGGAGTCGGTGTAAAGGTCCACCTCGGCCGGCTCCTTTAAGGCCCGCAGGGCCTCGATGGCCGCCCGCAGCTCCATGCGGTTGTTGGTGGTGTTTTCCTCCCCGCCCGAGATCTCCTTGCGGTGGGGGCCCCACATAAGGATCGCCGCCCAGCCCCCGGGGCCGGGGTTCCCACTGCAGGCGCCGTCGGTGTAGATCTTCACCTTCTTCACGCTGGGCAGGATATAGCCGATCGCTGCTCGGTTGTCGAGCGCCGGGGTGAGTCGGCATCTTGTGACGTGTGGGGGGCACGGGGCCAAGCCGGGCGCTAGGCGGGCTTGCGCACCACGGCGTGGAGGTGTTCGGTGGCGTCCCGGAACTGGGGGAGCTCGCAGGTCTCGCGGACGAGCGCGAGCACGTTTTCGTAAGCCGCCGGAGCCTCCTCGGAAAGCCGCGTTACCTCTTCCAGGAGCCCGGCGGCAAACCCCTCCGCCCCGGCATGGGACACCACCTCGAAGCCAGCCGCGTGGAGTTCTGCCAGAGCCCGGGACGGGGTGAGGAAGACCGCCTCGGTGAACGCCTCCTGATCCCCCACCTGTAACCAGTCGGCGAGGAGCGCCCGTACGTGGTCGAAGTCCTCGTATTCCTTGGGGAACTCGGTGAGGCCCGCCCGCAGGATGCCCCAAGGGTTGAGGAAGGAAACGATCGCCGGGGCCCCGGGTTTGAGGACGCGGTGGAGCTCTGCCAATGCCCGCCCCCTTCCCGTCTCATCCACGATGTGATACAGCGGCCCCATGAGGAGGGCCCCGTCGAAGGCAGCGCTTGGAAGCATGGAGAGATCGCGGGCATCAGCGCAGATCGTGGCCTCAGCCCTTAGTCCGAGCTCCACCAGTTTCTCCTTTGCAAACGCGATCGCCCGCGGGGAAAGGTCCACCAGGGTCACCTGGAAGCCCCGGCGCAGGAGCTCCACCGTGTACCGTCCGGGACCGCCCCCGATGTCGGCGATGTGGCCGCTTTTCGGGAAGTAGCGCTCGATGAGATGCATGGTGGTGACAAGCTCGAGCCGGCGGTAGGGCTGCTCGAGGCGCCCCCACTCCCGTTCCACTTGGCGATCGTAATAGCGTCTGACTACCTCGCTCATCGGCTCCATTTTGATGGATGCGGGCGAAGGGACAAAGCCCCTTGGAGCCGATGGGAGCGGGTGGTAGGTTGGGGTGCGATGAAGGTCATCGGGATCACGGGCCCGGCGGGATCAGGGAAGTCTACGGTGTGCCGGATGCTCGCCCATAGGCCCGGGATCGGCCACGTGGACTGTGACCAGCTCGCCTGGGCGACCTACCGGCCCGGGGGACCGGCCTACGCGCGTCTTTTGGCCCGGTTTGGGGAGGAGATTCTAAAGCCGGACGGCTCGGTGGACCGCCGGCGCCTGGCCGAGATCGCCTTCTCCGATCCCGGGGCCAAGGAGGACCTCGAGGCCATTGTGCATCCCCTGGTGATGGAGGAGGTCAAGAGGGAGATCCAGCGTCACCGGGGGCTGGGGACGAGGTGGCTCCTTGTGGAAGGGGCCTTGCTCCTCTCTTCCTCCCACGTGGACCGGTCGCTTTTCGATGCTTTTGTCTGGCTATCCGCGCCGGAGGAGGAGCGGCGCCGCAGGCTCCTTTCCGCCGGGGTACCTTGGGAGGTGGTGGAGGGGCGCCTTCAGGCCCAAAGGGAGCTTCTGCCCCCCAAGGCGGAGAACGTCTACGTGGTCGATGCGGGCGCTCCCCCGGCAGAGGTGGCGGCCCGAATCCTGTCGCTGCTTGAGACGCTGGAGAAGAGAGGACAATAAGCTAGGGGGCGCGAGGGTTAGCAGCTGTCAGCCCTTCTGCACGGCCTAGCGGCCCTCATACCATCCCATGCAGCCGCGGCCTCCAAAGGCAAGGCCCTCGCGTCCGGTGCGCCGTCCGAAGTCGGCCATGAGGTCGGACATCTTGCCGGGCTCCAGGGTCCCGCCGTTTTCGGCAGCCCGTTCGAAGGCCGGGAGAAAGGAGGCGTGGCGGAGGGGTGAAAGACGAAAGGAACCCACTCAGGCCGGTTGGATCCCTAGCTTTAGGTAATGGGGGTCAGGCTTGGCCCGCCAAGTACACCGGGCAGGGCCGACGTGTTCCTTAAACCTTCCCCAGCCGGCCCAGCAGCTTCCAGCCCAGCGGCAGAGAGAGCGCCGCCAGGGCCAGCTTCACGAGGTCGCCCGGGATGAAGGGGAGGAGCCCAAGGGACATGGCCTTCTCCGTCCCCACGAAATGAGCGAGCCAGGGGAGGCCGAAAAGGTAAATGAGCGCGTTTCCTACAAGCATTGCCAGCGCGGTGCTCCCCACCCTGCGGTCCCAGCCCCGCTGGGCCAGGACCCCACCACGGCAGCCGCGACCACAAAACCAACGAGATATCCGCCGGTGGGTCCGACAAGGCGGGCCCACCCCGCTGTGCCGCCCGCGAACACCGGAAGCCCAGCGGCCCCTTCCAGGAGGTACAGAAGCACGCTCAGGCCACCTCGTGCTCTGCCGAGTAGCGCCCCCACGAGCAAGACGGCGAACGTCTGCCCGGTGATGGGGACGGGACTGAAGGGGAGAGGGATTGCCACCTGGGCTAGGAGGGCGATGAAGGCGCTCCCCAGAGCGATCGCTACTGTATCGTAAAGGAGCCCAGTCCAGCGCTGGGCAGCCGAGGGTCGCAGCACGTCTGCAAAGGTCATCTCGTCACCTCGCGGTCGAAGCTAGGTCCGTATTATACGAGAACCAGCCGGCGGGAAAAGCACTGCTAGGGCTGATCCGGTAGAGCTAGCCCCTCGGAGATGAGCACCTCGAGGTCCGAATGGGGGACCGGGCCTTCTTTCGTGATCTGGACGCGCTCATGGCCCTTCCCGGCTATCAGCACCGTGTCTCGGGGACCGGCGGCCTCCAGGGCGAACTCGATCGCCTGCCGGCGGTCGAGCCTCATCACGTAATGGCCTCTTGCCGCGCGGACCCCGGTGGCGATCTCGGCAGCGATCTCGGCAGGGTCCTCCGATTTGGGGTTGTCCGCTGTGATCACCGTCAGGTCAGCGAGCTCCCCAGCCACCTTGCCCATCAGGGGACGCTTTCCCTTGTCCGAGTCCCCGGCGGCCCCGAACACNACGATCAGGCGGTGCGCTTCGGGCCGTAGCGTCTCGAGCATGGCGCGGAGGGCGTCCGGGGAGTGAGCGTAGTCCACGACCACCTGAGCTCCGTTGCGCGCGCGTAGGCGTTGGAACCGCCCCGGGGGGAGCGAGGCTTTGCTCAGGCACTCGGCGATCTCGGCCGGGGGGAGGCCGAACGCATGGGCCACCGCGGCCGCGGCTAGGGCGTTCAGCAGATTGTGCCGGCCGGGGAAGGGTAAACGTACTTGCGCTTTGCCGCCTGGGGTCACAAGCACGAACTTGGTTTCGGGGCCCGAAAGACGGGCCTTTTCCGCCNTCACATCTCCCCGATCTATCCCGTAGAGCAGAGGGCGACCCCGGCAGGTGGAGAGGAAGCTGTCTGCATGGGGGTCTTCCGCGTTCACCACCCCCCAGGCCCCGCGAGATAACATGCGAAACAGCCTGAGCTTGGCGGAAAGATAACCCTCGAAGGTCCTGTGGAAATCCAGGTGATCGCGGGCAAGGCCAGTGAACACGGCGCAGGCAAGGTGCACCCCATCCACCCGGTGTTGGGCAAGGCCGATGGAAGAGGCCTCGAAGGCGAAGTACCGCTTCCCCTGATGCAAGGCCCGGGCGGCGACCCGCTGGAGGTCCGGGGCCTCCGGGGTGGTGACGCAGGATAGACCCTCCTCTTCCACTTTCACCGTGGTCAGGGTTTCGCACTCCGGGAGAAGCTGTCCCAAAAGGTGCACCACCGTGGTTTTGCCGTTCGTGCCCGTGACCCCGATGGTTTTTAGCTTGCGCGTAGGGTGGCCGTAGAAGGCGGCGGCCGCCTGGGCCAGGGTGGCCCGGGCGTTCTCCACCCGGATGTAGGGCACCGGCAGGTTTGCGAGCGCCTTCTCCCCTATCACCGCAACTGCCCCTCGCTTCACCGCTTCGGGGATGAAGGCATGTCCGTCGAACCTGCTCCCGGGGAGGGCAAAGAAGAGGTCCCCCGGTTGTACCATGCGGGAATCCCAAGCCAAGCCAGACACTTCGACATTTCGAGACGCTTTGCTTTGTATGGCAAATTTCGGAATAAGTTTTTCTAAAAGCATGTTCCCCGCATGCTAGCGTGGCTAAAAAGAAAGGGGTAGGACAAAAGAGAAAGGGGCGAGCGAAGACTCGCCCCTTGAGTGCATGGGCTTAGGAACGCTTTCGCTAAAAGTTCACATACAGGCCCACCCCTGGCAAAAGGCTGCCTGTGAATCCGCCGCCGGTGACCTGGCCGAGGAACTTCGTCTGCCCGTAGAAGCCGAACGTGTCGGCAAGCGGCACGTAAATACCCAACAGCGCGTTCACTGNGAAGAGGCCGCCGGCTGCCCCTCCTCCAGCCAGCACAAACGCCCCGGCCCCCACGCCGAAGTACGGCTGGACCGCCTCTAAGCCCAAGACGATGAGCAACGTGGCGTCAAGAGTGAAGGCGGAGAAGCCACCACCTGAGAACAAGGTCCCCACGTTAAACCGCATGGCTGCGTTTTCGCCCAACGCTACTTCCGCAAACGCATCAAACACAGGGGAACCTGCCCAAAAGCTTCCACCTACTCCAATCTTCCCTTGGGCCCAGACCGGGGAGGTCAGGGCCAGGATCACTGCTAGCACAACCGCCGTTTTTCTCACGGCTTGCCACCTCCTCTCAAAGTTAAGCCATTCTAAGGCGCCGGAACTTGAGGGGCCAAGGAACGTTCTGCGCGTTGCTTGGGTAACTTCTCCTCCCCCGACAGTGGACGACCGTCCGTTGCTGCCGTTACTTGGAGTGTGCTTTACTGGGTTTCGTGTTGGGCCTAAGATCGGATGAGGAGGGGGAGATGGAGAACGTAAGGGGCATGACAAGGGAAGTACGGGCGCCCAGGGGGACTAAGCTCTCCTGCAAGGGGTGGCTACAAGAGGCGGCCCTGAGGATGCTCATGAACAACCTCGATCCTGAGGTCGCCGGGGACCCGGCGCACCTCATCGTCTACGGGGGCACCGGTAAGGCCGCCCGCTCCTGGGAGGACTTCGACGTCATCGTTCGAACCCTCAAAGAGCTTGAAAATGACGAGACGTTGGTAGTGCAATCCGGGCGGGCGGTGGCTGTGTTCAAGACCCACGAGGATGCCCCCCGGGTCCTCATCGCAAACGCCCTCCTCGTCCCCGAATGGGCGACCTGGGAGGTGTTCCGGGAGCTGGAGCGCCTCGGGCTCACCATGTACGGCCAGATGACGGCCGGAAGCTGGATCTACATCGGGACCCAAGGGATCTTGCAGGGGACCTACGAGACCCTGGCCGAGGTGGCGCGGCAGCACTTCGACGGCACCTTACGGGGGAAGCTCGTCCTCACCGCTGGGCTNGGGGAGATGGGCGGGGCCCAGCCCCTGGCCATCACCATGAACGAGGGCGTGGGGATCATCGTCGAGATCAACCCCGAGAAGATCAAGCGGCGCCTGGCCTTGGAGCAGCTCGACNCCTGGACNGACTCCCTGGACGAGGCCCTGCGGATTGCTGANGAACACCGGAATAAGGGGGAGGCGATCTCCATTGGGCTTCTCGGCAACGCCGCCGACGTGTACCCAGAGCTCGTGCGCCGGGGGGTGATCCCNGATGTCGTCACCGACCAGACCGCGGCCCACGACGAGCTCAACGGTTACGTCCCAGGCGGGANGAGCTACCAGGAGGCNCTCAAGCTCCGCGAGAAGGACCCCCAGCGCTACATCGAGCTCTCCTACCAGTCCATGGTGCGGCACGTGCGGGCGATGGTGGAGATGAAGGAAGCCGGGGCGGTGGTCTTCGACTATGGGAACGCCTTGCGGGCCCAGGCGGAGAAGGGGGGCCTCGCGCATGAGGAGGCGTTTTCCTTCCCCGGGTTTGTCAAGGCCTACATTCGCCCCATGTTCTGTGAAGGGAAAGGTCCCTTCCGCTGGGTGGCCCTGTCAGGCGATCCTGAGGACATCTTGAGAACCGACCGGGCGATCTTAGAGCTCTTCCCCAAGGACGAAGCCCTGGCCCGCTGGATCCGGAAGGCGGAGGAGAAGGTGCGCTTCCAAGGTCTTCCGGCGAGGATCTGCTGGCTGGGGTACGGGGAGCGGGCCGAGGCCGGGCTTGTCTTCAACGAGCTCGTGCGCAAGGGCGAGGTCAAGGCCCCCATCGTTATCGGGCGGGATCACCTCGACTCGGGGTCGGTGGCTTCCCCCTATCGGGAGACGGAAGGCATGAAGGACGGCTCGGACGCCATCGCCGACTGGCCGATCCTGAACGCCCTCCTCAACGCCGTGGCCGGGGCAACCTGGGTGTCGGTGCACCACGGCGGGGGGGTGGGGATCGGCAAATCCATCCACGCCGGGATGGTGATCGTGGCCGAGGGGACCAAGGCCGCCGATCGGCGGCTGGAGCGAGTGCTCACCGTGGACCCGGGGCTCGGGGTGGCCCGTCACGCTGACGCCGGCTACGAGAAGGCGATCCGCGTCGCCCGCGAGCGCGGGGTCAAGATCCCCCGCCTCGGAAGCTAGAGGGCGAACTCGGCCACGAGGAACGTGTGATCGGAGGGCTTTTCCGCCTTTCTCGCCTCTCGGTCGATCCAGGCGGCGACCGACTTTTCCGCGAGGGGCCGGGTGGCCCAGATGTGGTCTACCCGCCAGCCTAGGTTCCGCTCCAGGGCACTGGGCACCCGGTAGTCCCAGAACGTATACTGCCCCGGCTCCCCTGGGTGGTGCAGACGGAATACGTCGACGAACCCCCACTCCTTGATGCGGGCGAGGGCCGCCCGGGCCTCGGGGTGGAAGTCCACGTGGTTTTTGAGCCGCACCGGGTTGTGGACGTCGATCTCCTCCGGGGCCACGTTGAAGTCCCCGCACCAGAGCAGAGGCTCCTCTGGGGAAAAGTGCCTGGCGAAGTAGTCCCGCAGGCGCGAAAGCCACTCGAGCTTGTAGCGGAACATCTCGTGGTCCGGGGATCTACCTTGAGGCACGTAGGTGTTCACGATTGGGATCCCCCGCACCGTGGCCCGGATCAGGCGGGCTTCATCCGGTGGCCCCCCGTCGTCAAGGCCGAAGGCCACGTCCTCTGGCTCCACGAGGCTCGCGATGGCGACGCCAGCCCCGCGCTTCTCCCCCCGAAACACCACGTGGTACCCGGCCTCCTCAAACGCGTCCTTGGGGAAGTCCTTGTCCTGGACCTTCGTCTCCTGGAGGCAGAGGACGTCCGGCCGTTGGCGAGCGAGCCACGCGAGCACCAGAGGCAGGCGACTGCGGATGGAATTGGCGTTGAAGGTCGCTACCTTGAACTTCTTTTCCATGGCAAGCCACTTGGCAACCAAATTTTAGCCTGCGGAACCCTAGGTTTGAAGCTTTGGGTCCACGGCATCCCGCAACCCGTCTCCGACCATGTTGAAGGCGAGCACGGTGATCAGGATGGCGAGGCCAGGGAACACCGGGAGCCAAGGGGCAACCACGATCCAGTTCACACCTTCTCGGATCATGTTTCCCCAGGTGGGTGTGGGGGGTGAGACCCCNAGCCCGATGAACGACAAGTTTGCCTCGATCCGGATGGCCGTGGCCGTCCATAGGGTGCCCATGACCAGGATCTCACCGAATACGTTGGGCAACACGTGCCTGAGGAGGATGCGCCAGGGGCTCGCTCCCAGGGCCCGTGCTGCATCGACAAACTCCGTCTCCCGGACCGACACCGCGGCCCCGTAAGCGAGGCGGGCAAACCTAGGGGCAAGCACCACTCCAATGGCCACGATGAGCTTCCCCAACCCAGTGCCCAAGATGGCCATGACCAGGAGCCCCATGACAAGGGTGGGGAATGCCATAAGCACATCGGCCACCCGCATCACGGCCATCTCCAACCAGCCGCGGAAGTAGCCGGCGGCGAGTCCGAGGAAGGTGCCCACGCTCATCCCGAGAAGCACGGAGAAAATCCCCACTGTTAGCGAAACGCGGGCGCCGTAGATGATGCGGGAGAGCACGTCCCGGCCGAAATCGTCAGCGCCCAAGGGATGAGTGCCGCCTGGGGGAGAAAGTTTGCAATACACATCCTGTTCCAAGGGATCGGCAGGGGCGAGGAGCGGTGCGAAGACTGCGGCCAAGATCACGAGCACGGCCACGATTGCCCCCACGACTGCCGTGCGGTTTTTCAGAAACGCTCGCACTTTCCGGCTTTTTACTCGGAATCGTTTAGTCATAGCGCACCCTGGGATCAATAAGACCATAAGAGAGGTCCGTGATCAGGTTAATGATCACCACGAATACCGCATAGATCAGGATCAGCGATTGAAGGGCGATGTAATCCCNCTGCATCATGGAGCTGACCATGAGCTTTCCCAGTCCGGGCCGGGAGAACACCACCTCAGTCATCACTGAGTCGCCGATCAGCACTATCGAGTACACCCCGAGCACTGAGACGATGGGGATAAGGGCGTTCCTAAGCGCATGGGAGTACACCACTATCCGCTCAGGGAGGCCCTTGGCCCTTGCNGTTCTCACGTAGTCNTCCCGCAGTACGTTGAGCACAGAAGAACGTGTCATGCGCGTCACGTACGAGGTCATGATGATTCCTAGGGAAAGAGCGGGCAGCGCCAAGTGACTCAAGTTGTCTGAAAGATCGGAGAGGTCCCCACCCCCCATCACCGGAAACCACCTTAATCTGATGGCAAAGGCGATCATGAGCAGGATCCCGAGGTAGAAGGCAGGGATGGAAAGGCCGAGGAGGGAGAGTGTGCGGCCTATGTAATCAGGGAGTCGGTTGCGCTTAAGGGCGGTGAGGATCCCCGTGGGAATGCCGATTAGCGCTCCCAGCAAGATCCCTGCAAACGTAAGCTCAAGGGTGTAGGGAAGCGCCGTGGCTACCTGTTTTGCCACCGGCAGGCGGTTGATGAGCGAGCGGCCGAGGTCCCCCTTGAAATAACCCACAAGTGAGCGGATGTACTGTACCCAGGGGGTCGTTGAGACCCATCGCCTCGCGCAGCGCCTCCACAGCCTCCTTGGAGGCATAGTCCCCCAGCGCGGCCACTGCGGGGTCGCCAGGAGCTACCCTGACGAAGAGGAACACCAGCGTGTAAACCGCGATCAGGGTAGGGATCGCGATCAGCACTCTCCGCAGCGCATAAGCCCACATGGTCTAAGAAAGAAGGGGCGGAGGAGTCTCTCTCCTCCGCCCCTTTGGAATTCACTTGAGTTCGGTGAGCTCGTTGATCTGTGGGTACAGGGCAAGCGACGATTTGAGTTCGTACCCGTATTCGACCTTTTCCGAGCGGGCGAACACGAACTTGAGGATGTAGAGCGGATAGGAGGCTACTTCTTTGAGCAGGCGCAGCTGAGCCGTTTTCCAGATACATGCTTGAAGGTCTGGGTCCAGGGTGTAGCGTGCCGTCTCGATCAGGTCGTCGATATCCGTAGTGTGCGAGAAGTTGGTGTCGGGCTTCTTCCCGGTCACCACAATGGAGTCGGAGTGATACCGGGTAAGGAACACATCTGCGTTTGGCCGCCAGCACTCGTAGTGCACCAAGGGGTTCGCATCCTGGCGGATCAGGGAGTGGTAGGATGAGTGGTCCACCACCGTAAGGTTAAGCTTGATCCCCACCTGGGCGAGCTGAGCCTGCACGTTCTCGAACGGTTTTCGGTAAGAAGCACGTTCCGTGATGTAACAGTCGATGGAGAAACCATCCGGGTAGCCGGCTTCAGCCAGAAGCTCTTTGGCTTTGTCCCGGTCAACTTCGTACAGGAGCCCGGCTTGGGCTACCTCCTCACAGGAGAGGCCTCCAGCGAGGTAGGGGGGTACCACGGCACATTGTCGCTCCGCGATATCTGGGCCGATGAAGGCAAGGAGTTCGTCGCGGCTGATGGCATAGGCAATGGCCTGGCGTACAAGGAGGTTGCTGATCGGGTCCTTGGACATGTTTAGGTGGAGCACCTCGGTCTCCCCAGGCCCGAACACGTCCACCACNAGGCCAGGGAACCCCTTGACCTGGTTCACCCACGCCTGCTCCCGCACTCCCTCGATCACGTTCAGCTCCCCAGTGAGGAGCCCGTTCAGCCGGGCGTTCACGTCCGGCATGTACCATACCTCTACGCCGTCCAGCTTGGGGGAACCGCGGAAGTAGCGATCGTTCTTTATGAGCACCACCTTTTGGGTGGGCACGTAGTCGGAGAACATGAACGGCCCTGTGCCCACGGGATGTGTGCGGAAGTCCTCCCCCAGCGCCTCGTACGCGGCCTTGGGGACGATGAATCCCCCGGCGTAGTCCGCCACCTTGGGCAGGAAGAGAGCGGGTGAAAGGGCCCGGTCAAGGACGATTTCCACGGTGTAAGGATCCAGGGCCTTAAACGTCATTCCCCCATACTCTCCTGCATAGGCGGAGGTTTCGGGGTTTGCTGCCTTGCTCAGGGAGAACACCACGTCTCCGCTTGTGAGCTCGTAGCCGTCCGGGTTGCCGGGATAGGGGTGAACCATCACCCCTCGGCGAAGGTGGAAGGTCCAGACGAGGCCGTCGTCCGAAACCTCCCAGGATTCGGCGAGGTCCGGCTCGAAGACCGTGATATCGCCGGGACGATACCGTACCAATCCGTTGAACACCATGTCCACCACAGCCCGGTCCATAGTGGCAGCGGCATAATGGGGGTCCAGAGTCTTGAGGTCCGCGGCGTCAAAGGCAATTTTGAGGACATCCCCAGCAAAGGCCAGCCCAAAAATGGAACACGCAATAAGCGCCGCCCAAAGTAACCGACGCACCCACACCACCTCCCAACATTTGTAGGACCTAAGAGCCTAAAGAAGTGTTGCCTATATCACCCCCTTTGGGCTGCATTATATAGTGATGCTCGCTGATCAGTGAAAGCCTGGGGATGGAAACCTGTTTACAAGCGATTTTTTGCTAGTTCAAACGGGGACCGGTCCTTTTATTCGATCTCCACCAACTCCACGTGTAGTGTTTTGAGGTCGACCACTGCGCAAGTGGCCCGGCCGGAGAGCCAGCCGCCGCACTCCCCCGGGTTGAGGACGAGAGGCGGCCCTTCCCGCAGGTCGACCTCGTGGGTGTGCCCGTAGATCAAGAGGTCGTAGGCCCCGGATGCGGCCAGGGCCGAGAGTGCCCGGGGCTCGTGCATAAGGACGATTTTGCGCCCGGAGAGCTCAAGCTCGTGGGGCCCAAAGTAAAGCTCTCCCACTTCGGAGAAGCGTTCCTTAAGGTAGAGCTTGTCCCCGTCGTTGTTTCCGAAGACGCCGATTACCTTGAGGTCCGCCTCCTTGAAGGCCGCGGCCACGAAGGGGGACACGATGTCCCCGGCGTGGAGGACGAGCTCCGCCCCTGCGGCCTTGAACTTGGCAAGCGCCTTCCGTAGGGCCGTTAGGTTATCGTGCGTGTCGGAAATCACCCCGATCAGCATGGCACGAGCTTACCCAAGGTCCCCACCCTTCCAAGGCCGAGGCCTTGAGGCCGCTTCCGGTGAGGGGGACGACCACGGCTTCTCCGGGGCGGATCACCCCTTGGGCGACCAGCTTCCGTAGAGCAGCCATCGCCACTGCCGACGTAGGCTCGATGTAAATCCCTTCCTTTAGCGCGAGTTCCCTCTGGGCGAGGGCGATCTCGCCTTCGGGGATGGAGACGGCGGTGCCCTGGATCTCTCTAAGCGCCGCCAGGATCTCCTGGCCCCGGGGCGGGTCGGCGATGCACACCCCCTCGGCCACGGTCTTCCCCGGCTGGACCGGCTCCGGGGCCGCAAGGCCCAGCTCCCAAGCCCTGGCGAGAGGGGCACAGGCCGCGGCCTGGGCGATGTGGACGCGGGGCAGCCGCTCGATCCAGCCCAGGGCTCCGGAGTTCGGAGAACCCCTGGCATATCCCGAGGAAGAGCCCCCCGCCCCCCACGGGGACGACGAGGTGGTCCGGGACGTGCCAGGAGAACTCCTCGGCGAGCTCGTAGGCGAGTGTCTTGAGGCCAGCGATGAAGTAGGGGGACTCGTTGTGCGAGGCGTAGACCAGCTCGGGATCGCTTTGGCAGGCCGCTTTTGCGGCCGCGGTGGCGCGGGGTCTGGGCCCTGGGACCCGGATGAGCTCCGCCCCGTAGGCCTTGATCTGGGAGAGCTTTTTATCCGAGGCGTGGGCGGGGACGAAGAGACGGGCGGAAAGCCCCCCGCGGGCGGCGTAGGCGGCCAGGGCCGCGCCGGCGTTCCCAGAGGAGTCGTCCGCCACCTTGCGGGCGCCGAAAGCCCGGAGCACGGAGACGAGGACGCTTGCCCCCCGGTCCTTGAACGAGCCCGTGGGGTTTGCCCCCTCGAGCTTGAAGGAGAGCTCGATCCCGAGCTCCGGCCCGAGGTGGAGCGATGGGACGAGTGGCGTCCCCCCCTCCCCGAGGGAAACCGGCTTCACCTGGGGGAGAAACGGTCGGTAGCGCCACGTCCCGCGGCCCGCGAGGTCCTCCCGCCTGGCCTCGATGTGATCCAGCTCGTAGCGAANCGGCACCTGGCAGTGGGGGCAAGGAGGTGGTGTTGNGCTGGNGTCGGTGCTGAATCCGCACAGGGGGCAGCTCAGTCTCCCCTGCATACTTCCTCCCAAACCTTTTGGAACCTGAGGGCATCTTGGACCATGGTGTCGTTGTTGAACAGCACGTAGACGACCNGTGCCGAGAGCTTCCCCAGGCGCCGGGCGAGGACGCGGAGGTCCTCGTCGGTGTAGGTATAGCGGTACATGCGCTCCCCAGGCGGGGCCCCGTGGAGCCTGAGGTAGGCCACCTCCCCTGGGAGCGCGGGCAGGGTTTTGAACGGGTCGGTGCAGTGGACGAGGGAGTATTCCCGGCAGATCTCCGCCACCTTGTCCGGTACTCCCTCCCACCTCCCCCGCGGCTCCCACACGAGGAGAAAGTCGTCGCGGTCTATGGCGGACAGGAACTCCCGCAGGGCGGCCTCGTTTTCTGGGGTGGGGCNGAAGGAGGGCGGGCATTGGAGGAGAAGCACCTTGGNCCGCAAAAGCCGGGCCACCGCGGCGGACTCGGAAAAAGCTTGCAGGGCCGCCTCGCCTCGGAAGCGGGACCTGTGGGTCACTTCCTGGTGCACCTTCACCGTGAACTCGAACTCGGGGCTNACCTCGTNGGCCAGAGCGCGCCACCTTTCGGCGGTACTGAGACGGGGGAGGCGATAGAAGGTGGAGTTCACCTCGACCAGTGGGAAGTGGGCGGCGTAGAGCTGGAGCTTATGGGAGAAGCGCGTCTTCCAGTCCGTTTCCCCCACGTCCTCCCCCCGCAGGGCCGACCAGCCGCAGCAGCCAATCCTGAGCTCCACGTCGGGATTATACGCGCTTGACCTCCTCTACCTTGCTNGGTACCGTGGGCCATCGTGGCCGGCGAGGTCATCGTGGTGGAGGAGCTCACGAAGCGCTACGGCGAGCTTACGGCCGTGGCGAGGGTCTCCTTTTCCGTGCGAAAAGGGGAGGTGTTCGGGCTTCTTGGTCCCAACGGGGCTGGGAAGACCACCACGGTGGAGTGTCTCGAGGGCCTGCGGGTACCAGACGAGGGCCGGCTTTCCGTNNTGGGGATGACCCCCTCCCCTACCAACTACGNCCTCAAGGCCCGGCTGGGGATCCAGCTCCAGGAGTCGGCCTTCTTCCCCCGGCTCACGGTGGAGGAGACCCTCCGCACCTTCGCCCGCCTATATCCCCGGTCGCGGGGTGTGGACGAGCTCATCGGGCTTCTTTCTCTTTCGGACAAGCGTAAAACCCTGGTCAAAGACCTCTCCGGCGGCCAGCGCCAGAGGCTCGCCGTGGCCCTGGCCCTGGTGAACGACCCCGATCTTCTGATCTTGGACGAGCCCACCGCCGGCCTTGATCCCCAAGCCCGCCATGCTTTGTGGGACGTGATCCGTCGTATGCAAGCCGAAGGCAAGACCGTGCTCCTCACCACCCACTATATGGAAGAGGCCGAGGCCCTGTGCGATCGGGTGGCGATCATGGACCACGGGGTGATCATCGCCTTGGGGGCCCCGGAGGAGCTCATCGCCCAGCACTTCCAGGAGGCGGCGGTGGAGCTCGAGTTCGCCGGTCCGATCGATGAGGAGCTCCTTCGCTCGTTCCCCGGGGTGACCCGCTTGGTCCCAGAGGACGGTCACTACACCCTTTACACCACCGCCGTGCCCGAGACCTTGGGCGCCCTCATGAGGCTCGCGAGCGAGGGCCGCCTGCCCCTCCGGGACCTCCGCTGGCGGAGGGCCGCCCTTGAAGACGTGTACCTGGCGCTCACCGGGAGGAGGATCCGCGAATGAGGGCGTTTTTGAGCCTGCTTTCCGCCGAGTTCAAGGAGCTGGTGCGCGATCGGGCCGGGCTGTTTTGGCTGCTTGTGTTTCCGATCCTGTTCATCCTCCTTTTCGGCTTCGTGTTCTCCGGGGCCGAGGACATCCACTTCGAGCTCGGGGTGGTGGTGAGGGGGTCGGGGCCGGCGGCCGAGGGGCTCATCTACGGCCTCTCCCAGGTCCCGGTTCTCACCCTCCATCGGGGCACCGAGGAGGAAGAGCTCGCGGCCCTGCGCGCCGGAAAGCGCGACGGGGTCCTCGTCATTCCGGAGGACCTCGCCGACCGGCTGCGCGCGAGAGAACAGGTGGAGTTCCCCCTGTACGTGGATGCTTCCCAGCTCACCGGCAGGGAAGTCTTGGCTTCGGTGATGCAGGAGGTCCTGGCCGAGGCCGAGGGCCGCTTCATCGGGACGGAGCACCTGTTCGTTCTTGTTGAGGAGCCGGTCCAGGCGCGGCGCTTCCGGCCCATCGACTACATGCTCCCCGGGGTCCTCGCCATGACGCTCATGCAGTTAGGCCTGTTCGGGGTCGCTGCCCCTCTCCTCTCCATGCGGGAACGGAAGGTGCTCAGGCGCCTGTGGGCGGCCCCGATGCGTCGTTCCACGTTCGCCGGGGCTCAGATCGCCCAACGCGTGATCATCGCCCTCCTCCAGGCCACATTGATCCTCACCCTCGGCCACACTGTTTTCTCCGTTCCCATCTTGGGGAAGTGGGCGGTGCTGGCTGGGCTCCTTTTGCTTGGGGCCCTGACCTTCGTCTCTTTGGGGTACCTCCTTGCCTCTCTGGCCCGTTCCCAAGAGTCGGGAACTGCGTTCCTCCAGGCCATCAACTTCCCCATGATGTTTCTATCGGGGATCTTCTGGCCGGTGGACTGGATGCCGGGGTTTCTCAAGCCGGTGGTATGGGCCCTGCCCCTAACCTACCTGGGTGACGCCCTGCGGCAGACCATGGTGCGGGCGAC
>MTNI01000026.1 GCA_002011415.1 Candidatus Acetothermia bacterium JdFR-47 | reverse complement strand
AACCGAAAGCGGAAAGAAAACCAAGGGCTACAAGTGGCCGCTCTTTACCCTGCCTCTGTTCTTGCTTGTCATCGTACTTTCCTTGATCTTCTTGGTCCTGGCTGTAGCAAGTGTGTCTCCGGTCTGGGCTCTGGTGCTTGTGACGGCCACCGCACTGATCATTGAGCCTTGGGAATTGAGTGCCCTTGCGGTGGCTTACCACCGCATCTTGGAGGCTTGTGAAGCCGCACTGACCGGCACAGCCTCACCGTCAGATCTGGAGGTGGGCCCTGCCGATCAGAAGTGAGCGGCAGGCCAGGGGAGGTGGGAGAGCCCGTGCCATTTGGTGGCAANGCTTGGTACTGCTTTTTCCACAGTCGCCGGGGTCCTTGCGGGCGCGTTCATACGGAGAGCCANACGGCCAGATCGGCATGAGGGTGATTGCGAACCCCCAGCCTCGTGGCTTCCTATGCTCCAACGAAAGCCGGATTTAGAACTTGGAAGTTGGAGCCGGGGGCACTCCTTATGCTCCCTCGGCGGGTGCGGAACCCGCAGCGTGAGCAAACAGAATAAACCGGCGTAACCCTGATCTCCACCATGAAGGGAGCCGGGTTTGTTCCCACACTCATAGGAACTTGCCTTTTACGTGTGTAGGATTCTTCGATGGCCACCAAGGACTTAAGTCGTCCGTCACAACGAGGACAGCGACCGAAGAAGATCTTCCACCGGCCAAACGCCCCCACCTTTGGTGCGGGCAATGTGGCCTCCTCGCAACCCGTTCAACCTTGGGCGCAAAACCAGAATACAACGGACCAGCCCAGAATACCAGCCCCCCAGATGGTGTTTTATACAAGCTTTAGGAGGCAGGTCTTGCAACCAAGCATTAGGCGCCTTTAGTTTTTCGCGCTTGCACAGTCTGTTGTACACGACCTTCTTTTTGGGTTGGCGAGCTAACCAGCGGGCCAGGGGAGGCGGGAGAGCCCGCGCCAGGGCGAAGGCGACTCCTCGGGGGATAGGGAGATCCACCAACCGAATACTTCCCCTTCCTCATACGGGCCCAAGGAAAGCTCCTGGCCCAACCCCAGGTGCCCGCCTTCCGGACCGAGGTCTAACATGATGATCCCTACCTCGCGCGGGGCGGCGAGCATAAAGCCAGCCCCGTCCGGCCCTTGGGCAGCGGCCCAGCCCCGCACGAGCGGCCAGGCGTGCCATTTGGAGCGAACGCGGCGCAGGCCCTCAGCCGAAAGCACCGTATGGTTCACTTCCCCGCCAGGGGCCAAGAAACCCAGGAATCCTCCCTCCAGGCACCGGGGACGGGCGGTCATGTTTTTCACCCGCAGGAGCGTCCCCAGGAGCCCGCCCCCCGGCGAGGTGTAGATGACCTCCACGGAGAGGCCTTTCAGATCCTCTGCCTGGGGCCGAGTGGAAAGACGCACGCCCTGCCACTTCACGCCGCCTTGCTCCATTTTCCACGCTTCGCTTCGGAACTCCTCCTCATAGAGCTTTCCCGGAAAACGCCACTGGTCTAAAGAAACAGCGTAGAGGTAGGGATGAATGCCGCCGAACCACGGTGAAAGCCAAAGGAATGGCCGGGCCTTTGGGAACGCTGAAAGAAGCTGTTCCACTTCCCTCTCTTGCCAGGAGATAAGAGCACCCGCAAAGCTCGGTGCCACCGCGAGCCGCCGTCCTTCCTCCTCAAGGAGGAAAAGCTCGTGCCCTTGCTCCTCGACCTCCTGGATTTGGGGTGGCTCGGGAGGAAGAGAGACAAGAGGGAAGGAGAAGTGCCGTTCCTCCCCGCCCCCGTGCAGGATGATTTTCCCTTCCCCGATCCGGGGAGGGTTTTCTTTCCGCCAGCTCGCCTGGAGCCTTGCGGCCTGGGCACGGCTCGCCTCCAGTTCAACTCTCCCCGGGGAGAAGCCCCAACCCTGGGGCGAGCGGATCTCCAGTGCCCCGTGGAAGGGGCGGCCGCGGAAGGTACGAACTGCAAGCTCGACCTCCCCTTGTGCCTTCTGCCCCAGGATCACCGGGGGAGAAACCTCAACCCCGACAAGCGGTACGGTCTCGCACCTTTTGACTGACTTCCCTTGCGAATAAGCCCACAGCTGCCGTACGTCTTGCCAAGTGCCTCTCCCCACCCACAGCCAATACCGGTGGGCAACTCGCCGCTCCCCGGGGGCGAGCTCTACTGTGGGGGAGCGCCAGCCCCAGCGCCAGCGGAAGTCCCACTCCACCGTCTCCGCTGGGACGACGCCAATTGTTACATCGTCAAGGAGCAGGGCGCACCAATCTTCGGGGAGTTCCTTTGGGAAGTCGTCCTCCCCTTCGGGGAAGCCGGCTAGCCTTTCCTCCACGACCCCGGCTGGGGAGGGAAAGGCAATGCGCACGGGACGGTCCGGGAGGCCCCAGTGCAGGGGCGCGATCCGCACCTTGCGGGGGGTCTCGGCCCGGGAGGAAAGTCGGTAAGCGATCTCCACCACCGGGCTGGCTCCCACGCGCACGACCTTCTCCACTGTCAGCCCGGGGAAGCGCCCGGATTCGGCCTTCAGGCGGATCTCCACGGTGCCCCGGTCTTCCACCAGGTCTAGCTGCCAGCACCTTGTCCCGAGTTCCCCGGGCCAGAAAGGCGGCCCGAGCTCCTCCCCTTGGTGCAGCAAGGGATGGCCAGTTCCCCCGCGCCAGAAGATGAGACGGCCGCCCCGAGAGCGCGCCTCTAGCACGAACCCCTCCCCGGCCGTCCAAATCCGGTCTTCTGTTTGGCAGGCGACCACCTCTCCTGGGCGGCGAGAAAGAAGCGGAAGGGGTTGCATTCGAAACGCCCCCGCATCCTCGAGGGAAATCTCGCCCGAAAGCACGTGGCCGCCGGGCCTTGCTTCCACGCGCACCCGAAAGTCCTGGGACTTGCCGGGTGCGAGGTGGAAGGAAAGCCTTCCAGGGGAGACTGTCGCACCGATCAGGGGGTCGAGTGCCAGCTCCCCCTTTAGTGGGGAGGAGTGCCGGTTCGTGAGGACAAACGTTCGTTTGCAGGGGACGTCCGCGGGCACGACGATAACCTTGGGCCAGCTCGAGACTTCGATGGGAGGGCGTGGCCTGACGCCACAGGCGAGGGAAAGCTTTCGCCTGTCCGCGAGTAAGTTCAGCCGCACGGCCGGAGCAGGGCGTTGGGGATTGTCCCGGAGCTCGGGGTCGATGCAGCAGGCAAGCTCTCCGGTGCGAACCTCTCCTGGCGAAAGCTCAAGCAGGCTCTGTTCGGAGCATTCGACCCCGGCGTCGCCCGTGGCGAAAAGGGCCACGGTTTTGGAGTTTCGCCCGCGGTTCTCCAACCGCCAGCTCAGGCGGAAGGGAAGGCCGGCTACAGGCCGGGGCACTTCGGGCCAGAGCTCCGCTGCGAAGTCCTCGGCGTAAAGTGCACAGGGTGCTTGGGCCTCTCGGTCGATCAGTACCTCCAGGGCTTTTCCCTCATGCTCGAACCGATACCGGTAGACCTCGCGGCTGTGCCACAACTCCTTGTCCTCCGCGATCTCGGTCTCTCTTTTCAGGGCTTGGTACCAGTCAACCCCGGAGAGGAGCTCATTAGCCCAGGGGAGGCGCAGGATGAGGGGGACGAAGTTTTCCATCCGTACCTGGGTTCCAGGGGCCCAGAAGAAGCCGGTTTTTTTGTAAAGCGGCACGGCCTTCTCGTTTCCGGCCCAGGTGTTCAAGGTGACGCGCGAAAAGCCGCGTTCTTTCGCTTCCTCTACTGCCCGGAGGAGGAGCCTCTTTCCGATGCCGCGCCCGTGCCAAGCCGGGTGCACGTTAAGGAACGCCACGTAGGCGACTTCGGGGTCACGGAAATCGCGGGAAAGCGAGCAGTAGCCCAGGATCCTTCCCTCGCCCTCCGCGACCAGGACGGCCAGGTACCCCATCTCCCGGTGCTGCCGGAGCACTCGCTCCCGATCAAATGGGATCCCGCCAGTCAGGGTCCCGGGCCAAGCGGGATCAGACTCGTTGAGGAGTAGTGCGACCCCCTCAGCGTCTTCCTCGCGAAAATGTCGGATGACTATATCGTCCACGTTTCTACCCCCTTAACAGGGGAAGGACTTTGCCCCAGAGTGGCCTTCCGTCAGTATAGCAAGGTGAGCCCTGGGCTCGTGCACCAAAAGGCGAGCCGCCGCTGGGCCGGCGGCGGCTCCGTTTTCAGCTTGCTATCAGGCTTTCCTCAGCCCAGGATGGCGACGAGGTCCTCCTTGGGGTCCCCGATGAGGCGCACGTCGTAGGTCTCCGTGAGCACCTTGAGGATGTCGTCGTTCACCCATGCGGGCAGCACCGGGCCGATATAGATACCTTTTATGCCCAGCGCGAGGAGGCTCCACAGGATGGCCACGGCCTTCTGCTCCATCCACATGAGCACCAGGGTGAGCGGAAGCTCGTTCAGGCCCACCCTGAATAGCTCAGTTAGGGCAGAGGCCACCTCCACTGCCACAATGGCGTCGTTGCACTGTCCCAGGTCGATGAGCCGGGGGACGCCCTCGATGTCACCAAGTTCCAAGTCGTTAAACCTGAACTTGCCGCAGGCGAGAGTGAGCACTACGGTGTCACCCGGGAGGTTTTTCACCAGCTCTCGGTAATACTCGTTTTTCTTCGTGGGTGAGTCACACCCACCCACCAGGAGGAAGCGGCGGATCCTGCCGGCTTCCACCAGCTCCTTGATCTTGCCCGCCAGCGACAGGATCGCCGACTTGGAGAACCCGGTTGTCAGGTTGACTTCTTCCGGCCTCTCCTCGAGGTCCGGAAGCGAGAGGGCCTTTTCGATCACGGGGCCGAAGTCGTGACCCTCTATATGCCGTACCCCGGGTAGCCGTACCGGTCCGGTGGTGAACATGCGGTCCCTGTACTCCTCCCGGGGGATGAGGGCACAGTTGGAGGTGGCGAGGATGGCCACCGGGTATTCGGCGAATAGCTTCTTCTGGTCGTACCACGCCTTCCCTAGGTTCCCCACGAGGTGCGGGTATTTCTTAAGCCCCGGGTAACCGTGTGCAGGGAGCATCTCCGAGTGGGTGTAGATATTTATCCCAGTCCCTTGGGTCTGCTTTAAAAGTTCCTCCAGGGCCTTGAGGCCGTGGCCGGTGACCAGGATCCCCTTGCCCTTTACTGTCCCAGTGGGCACCTGGGTGGGCACGGGCTCTCCGTATGCCTGGATGTGGGCCTCCTTGAGGAGGCGCATCACCCGCAGGTTTACCTTGCCGGCCTCTATCGCGAGCGCCACCAGGCTTTCGGCGTCGAAGTTCACGTTGGTGAGGACCATGTACAGGGCCCGTTCCAGGAACTTGTCCACCTCCGGGTCGGAGTGCCCAAGCTCCCGGGCGTGATAGGCGTACGCGCTTATCCCCATGAGTGCGTACTTCAGGTTGTCCTGCAGGCGAGCCACCGTGGGGGCTTTGCCGCACACACCGCTCACCGTGCACCCCGTGCCCCCAGCGGCCTGAGAGCACTGATAGCAGAACATGTTAAGCTGTGTCACGCTGTTTTCTCCTTTCCTTGCCCCTCCGCGGGCGCGTAGAAGCACCGCTTGGGGGAGATGACCTTTCCCTCCTTCTTGAGGGCGCTGATGATCTTGGAGACTTCGCCTTTGTCCAGACCAGCCAACTCCGCAATCTCCCCGGGGCGCAGCGGCTTCCCTACTTTTCTCATCCTCTGGAGCACTAGCTCTCTCTTGTCAGTCATCCATGCACCTCCAGCGCTTTTCCCGCTGCCGTGGATGCCGGAGCACACGCCCGACCAGGCGTCTTCGCGCTTCGCTTACGGGACGCTCAAACCACCTTTTCGAACTCGTCTTTCCCAACCCCACAAACAGGGCAGATCCAGTCCTCAGGTAAATCTCCAAAGGACGTCCCGGGCTCTATCCCAGAATCTGGGTCCCCGACCGCAGGATCGTAGACGTATCCGCAGACTGTGCACCTGTACTTTTCCATTTGTTTCGCCTCTCTTTCTGTTTCCTTTGTTTCCGGACCAGCGTATGTAGGCGCTGTCTTGGGGGCCCGGCCCCGCTTGACCGCGTGGTAGTACGCGTAGGTCATGGGCTCCCCGTCAGCCACCACCTCGGCGGCCACGACCTTCCCGATGAAGACCGTGTGCGTTCCAACGTCGACACGGTCAACCACTTTGGCCTCTAGGTAGGCGAGGGTGTACTCCAACACCACGGGGACGCCGGTCATGCCGGCTTTGTAGACGATGCCATCGAACTTGGCGCTGTCCCTTCCGGACTTGAATCCGAAGCGGCCGATGAACTCAAGTGGCGTCTCTTGCGACAGGACGGATACGGAGAACACCCCGCTTTCGCGGATGAACTCGTGGGTGAGGTTCTGCTTGTTTATGCTCACCGCTACCGTTGGAGGCTCGGCTGTGACCTGGAACATGGTGTTCGCTATCTGGCCGTTTGGCTGCTCTCTCCTGCGGGAGCTGACCACGTACATCCCGTAACTGAGCCTAAAAAGTGCTTCTGCGTTCATCCCCGCTCCTTTTTTGGACTGCGGCACTTACATTTTAGCGCCTGCCATACCATGGTCAAATCAGCCTTGTGCACCAAAAGCTGCCCCACACTAGGTCGTTATCGCCCCTCGTCGCCCCGCAGCTCCTGGTAGCTCGCGGAGGCCGCCTCTTGAGCAGCGATGCGGGCCGAGTTGATCTCCTCGAAGTGCTCGCGCAGTACGGAGACCACATGTGGATCCAAGGCCCCGTCCTCGGCCATCCCCTGTAGGATGCGAAGAGCCCGGTCGGCCGTCATCCCTTTCCGGTAGGGGCGGTCCTCGGTGACCGCGGTGAAAACGTCCGCCACGGCCATGATCCGNGACCCTAAGGAGAGGTCCTCCCCCTTTAGGTGGAAGGGATAGCCTGTCCCGTCGAGGCGTTCGTGATGGAAGGCGGCCCAAGCNTTTACGAGTTCCAAGCCGTCGATCCTCTCAAGGGTGCGGTAGGTGTAGAAGGTGTGGCTCCGGATGACGTTGAACTCTCCCGGCGTCAACTTCGCAGGCTTTTCCAAGATCTCGGGTGGCACAGCCA
Source organism: Candidatus Acetothermia bacterium JdFR-47 (assembly GCA_002011415.1). GTDB lineage: Bacteria > Bipolaricaulota > Bipolaricaulia > Bipolaricaulales > Bipolaricaulaceae > JdFR-47. The sequence goes on along the minus strand of MTNI01000026.1, from coordinate 10,415 downwards.
GCTTGCCCAGGTCATGGAGATAGCCCGCGATCCTCATCAACCGGTATTCTCTCTCGGAGAAACCAAGAAATCCCGCCAGTGATTCCGCACTGGTTGCCACCCCGCTGGAGTGGGTTGCGGTGAAGGGACTGCGAAAGTCGATTACCTGGGCGAACAGCTCGGCTAGGCTAAGGAGGCTTTCTAGGTCCAATTTGACGGTGGCCAGCCTTGCCCTTTGGTTAAGGATCGAATCAACTGACGGGGACACGAGATCAAGCCAAAAGTACTCCCTTGTGGCCAAGCTCCTGAAGGCATCGACAAACTCCGGCACGAACATCTTTCCTGAGCGGCCTTCAATCACTTCACAGATCTCTTTCACCTGTCCGAGGACTTCTTGCTGCTTGTTCACGAGCACAGCCACCCGATCTGCCAGGTGCAAAATGTGGCTGCCCAAGGGCACTTGTTTTCCCTGGAACTCGGACCCCTCCCCTTCTTCCCAGGGGACATGGTGGAATCTCACAAGGATAGCTACACCAGCGGAGAAAGGCTCAAACATTTTAAGTAGCAGAAAACCCAGTTCGGCATGTTTGTGCGGATCTTCGACTTCGAACTGCAACGTCTCTATCCTCTCTTTTAGGGAAAGGGCACCAATATCGTGGAGCATTCCTGCGAGTACCAGGTCATTTTTCTCATCTGCCGGCAGGCCTAGTTCCTCCCCAATGCTCGAGGCGATATAGGCAACCTGTTTGTGATGGTTGACCACGGCTGGGCTGACCAGGTCCACGGCATTCGAAAGGCACATCACCAGGTCGAACAGAGGGACTTGTAGCTCCCGCAGCATACCACTCTCCTTTCCGAGTTCCACTATACCCACGCCGGTCGCTAAAGCCTCGCTTTCACCGCCCAGAGATAGGAGCTGAGCCTCTGAGGAAGGTGGTGAACTCGCGCAGGCGGGCCTGTGTCTCAAGGAAAGGGTGTTAGGCTTGGGATAGCCAAGCAAGCTTAGGGGTCTTCGAACTTCTGCAGGGAGGAGAAGGATACACTGTCCTTTTACACTTCAAGCGCAACGGCCTCACCTTGGCCCCTAGGCAGACATGCGGACCTTAAGGCTCAAGACTTCGTCCTAATCTTTAATTGAAATAAAAAGGAGGACCTTGTATTCATCCTCAGGGAAGCCATCCTCTGGGACCCCTATTCGGAAGTGAATCGAAAGTGCGAAAAGGCCACGCCCGCCCTCTGCAAGCAGCGTCCCTAGCGGAGCATTTGTCTCAACCAATGTGAACTCACCGTCAATTCTCACCCACAGTTTCCCGGAGCTAAGAGTGGAACTCTCGTCTATGCTGGTGTCGAGGTCGGGCCTGAGAGGGACGGCGTACATCATCCACTCTGTATTGCTTGCCACCTGAAGGAGCACAGGCTGGAACACTTCCACGTAGCCCCGTTCCAAATCGAGTGGGGTGAGAATGGGGGCATTAACTGTGATCTCAAAGGTTTCGGTGTAGCCCCCTTCCTCTGGGAGAAAGACAGCTACCGGCATGACGCGCCAATATATTCGGACCGAGGAGCTATTAGCCGCGGTGAAGAAGAACATCCCGAAGACGAAGGCCAAGAAAAACGCAAGAGCACGCTTTGACACGTTGCATCACCACGACTGCAAGCCCGGGGGATTAGAGGGCCAGAGGGTTCAAGTGATTGCCGAGAACCAGAGACACAGGCCCTGAACCGGCAGATGAGCGAAGCAAAAACCAGTTTGCTATTTTTGAGCCCTCACCAGGCAGCTACTTAGTATACCCTGTGTTTGATTCCTGTAGACCCTTCCAAGCTGTTCTTCCGCTTTGGCTCAGGGAAAAGTCGTGTTGACATCTTTGGAGTTTCCCCATGGAGAGGGATCCTAAGTTAAGTGGTCGCCCAGCAGAGAAGCTTTATTCCCGCGAGCCCTAGTTGCTTTAGTTGTCGTTGGTCGAAGGATCTCGTGGCCCCCTGTTTTACGGCGGTGGCCGAGGTAAGTGAATCCGGGCCAGGGAGGCCACACCGGGCTCACGGATAGACTGCTCCCCCGCAATCCTCTAGTCCGCCGCCGTCAGGGCTGTTTTAGAAAGGCCCCCAGGATAAAAGCCAGGGGCTTCTTGGCCCCTGGGCGGCGGTCGAGAGCCCCGCCCCATCGGCCGAGCGTGTCAGGGGGAGCGTAGGCGGAAGCGAGCTACGTGACCAAGGAGAGCTTGACCGTCTTGATCTCGCCGCTCCGCACCGTGACAGGGACTGTATGGGGCGAAGGGATGGCGAAGGAGCCCTGTGAATCCTCGCTCAAGCTGACGAGCTCCGCCTGACTTACCTTCCACAGTGTCTTAATTGACCCCGAGAGGGTGCGGCCCGTGGGATTGTATAGGCGGACAATGATCCCATCGCCTCTTCGGCCATCTTCACCGCGCTCAGCACAAGCCCTGCAGGCTCTACTGAAAAGAAACTTGCCTCTTCGGGGAGGTTCCCTTTTCCTAGCTTCACTGGGCGGACGCCGATCGGTGGGGCACAGAAGGCGTGTGCTGCCTCCCATACCCGTGCCTCCTCCCACGTGCCCTGATAGGTGTAAAGGGCGAGCTCAAATCTGTGTCGGCCGAGGCACTGGGCCTCTGGGGTCTTGTAGGGTGGGCCGGCATGGCCCCTCCGGGTGGAGAGGTCGTCCCGGGAAAGCCACCCCACCCCGCGAAGGAGGGTAACGAAGACCACCCCCTCCTCAGTCACCTCGTACTCCGGCAGGCCCCGATTTAGGACGGCCATTCCTCTTTCCCCGTCCTCCACCGCCACGAAGGACTTCTGAGGATGGNTGGTGGGAGGAACTTCCACCCAGCCTTCCCCATCTGGGGGCCGGGTGGGGCGGCGGACCACACAGAAGGCATCTTCGGCAAACGAGTGTTCAGCCCGGAATCCCAGAGGGAACCCCACGCGCAGTCGGTGGTCACGGACGTTGTTCTCTACTTCAATGGCGATATCGACCCGCTTGAGCCCCCGTTGCAAGGACACGAGTAACGTAACCGGACAATCCACTCGCTCGGGGCTGCGGGTTTGTCGGTCCTCCGAAAGCTCCTTGGGGAGCTGGAGCACGAGGTCGACCCTCAGTGTCCCCTTCCAAGGGAGGCACTCGGCCACTCGGACCTTGGCCTTGCCCCCCAGGGAGGTGATGACCTCCTGCTGCGCGGGGGGCGAGTAGTTGTATTCGTCGCCGGCGTCGCCCATGTCCTCGAGGAAACACAGGCCCTTGTAGAAGCGTCCGCTTTCTTTGTCCAACACTGCGATCGTCCCGTCAGGGCCGACCTGGACCTGGTAGAACTCGTTCTCTAGGGTGTGCTCGTCCACGACCGGTGAGTCAGGCTTCTCCTCCGGGGCTTTTCCTGGCACAAGCCGATACAGCTTGATGCCGAGGGGAGGGAGGTCCGCCTGGAAGGCAAAGAGCCTCTTGCGGAGGTGCTTGACCCCGTTCAGCACATCCTCAGAGACGAGCCGCTCCCCCAAGATGGCGAACGGCACCGCCTGGCCGCTAGGATCCATCAGGGTGCAGCTTGCAAGGTCCAGGCTGCCTTCCTTGGGCTCGGGCCTGCCTTCCCTACTCCCTANAGGGGAGGGGAGCTGCGGTTCCACCTCTACCACGACCTCTTCCCGTCTGCGCCAGGGGCAGGGATTGAAAACGAGGATGGGGATCCCCTCCTCCGGGGTGCCGGGGGCTGTAGATACCTGTTCCCCGATGGTCCGGAGGGCGTCCCTTATCACTTGGCGGGCGATGGCTTCAGCCCGCTCGTAGCGCACCATCATCTCCCGGTGCACGAGGTCGATGGAGGTGCCGCAGATGGAGTCGTGTGCCTGGTTTTGGAGCACCAGCTCCCACGCGGCCCACACGAAGGGAGTGAGGTCGTGGCCGAGGAAGTTGGCGAAGGCAGCCAGCGGCTCGGTATATCGTTCGAGCAGGGTCTCAAGGGCTGTGTTCCGCTGCTTCAAGTACATCCGAGCCGAATACACCCCGCTCAGGATGGGGTGACGCCTCCCTGCCCGGAGTTCGCCCTCGACCACGGCCAGGTTTGGGTTGGACGCGCGGACCAGCTGAGCGAANTCGGACAGGGTCCCCTGCCGCAGGCGAAGTTCCGGGAACTGTCCGTTTAAGGCGCGGAGGACATCCAGGATGTCCGCTTGTGGGCCCAGGTGATCGCACCCGTTTGGGATGAGAACCACCCCCGTGGAGCTCCTGGCCCGGAGGGAATGTAGGAGGGCCACTAAGGGGGGCTCCTCTTTAGGCACCAGTCCGCGCTGAAACAACTCCATTTGGAAGGGCGAGAGGGCGGAGGGGTTGGCCGTGAGGAGTGCCCCGGCGCAGTAGCCTGCCTCCATGACGTGGGCGAGCACACGCGAGCCATCAGGGGCCTGCCAGAGAAACTCGGAACGGCCAGNCCTCTCGAGTGCCAGGTCCGCTCCCCGCGTGAGGAACGCGGTCTCTATCCCGAACCCCCGCAGNATCTGGGGGAGCTGGGCGATGTGCCCAAAGCAGTCGGGGACGTACCCATCCTTCATCACACCCCCGAAGCGGTGGGCGATGCGGTGTCCTAAGATGAGGTTTCGGATCAGGGCTTCGCCAGAGACCAGGAACTCGTCGGGCTGTATGTACCACGGGCCCACGATGAGGCGACCGGCCCGGACCAGTTCCCGCAGCTCGGGTTCTTTCTCCGGGCGGATGGCCAGGTAGTCGAGGAGCGGGATCGTCTGACCGTCGAGCATGAACCGGTAGTCCGGGTACTTCTCGAGTATCTCGAGCAACCGGTCCATCGCCTGGACNAGCCAGTACCGGAACTCCTCGTAAGAGAGGTACCACTCCCGATCCCAGTGAGTGTGCGATACCACTATCGCTTCGCAGGTCGTCTCATCTCGGTTCACAGCGGACGCTCCTTTCCCATTACCCAATTGTTGAGCGAAGACCTTAACGTTTGATTGCCCCTCCCAGCAAGCCGGCGATNAGGTACCTTTGGGCCACGACCAGGAAGAACAGCACCGGGGCCATCCCGATCACCATGGCAGCGGTGAGCGCTCCCCAGTCGATTCGGTACAGCTTCACGAACTCCATNAGGGTGAGCTGGAACGTTTTGAGCTCATCGGAGAAGAGCAAAAGCAAGGCGAAAATGAACTCGTTCCAGGAGAAGATGAACGCGAAGATCGCGGCTGTGGCCAGCCCCGGTACCGATAGGGGTAAGGTCACCCGCCACAGGGCGCCCAGGCGCGTACAGCCGTCCACCAGCGCCGACTCCTCCAGCTCCCGGGGGATGCCCTCGAAGTAGTTGCGCAAAAGAAAGGTAAGCAGGGGAAGGACCAATGCCTGGTAAGCTAGGATCAGCGCCCACAGCGTGTTTAGGAGGTGGAGGGTNCTGAGGAGCAGGAACANGGGGATCACGTTCACCACCGGGGGAATCAGGTACAACCCCAGGATGGTGGCGCTGAGGGCGTTTTTCCCTGGGAAGCGGAAGCGGGCCAGGGCATAACCAGCCATGCTTGCCGAGATAAGCGAGATCACGGTGACAGCAAGCGTGACCAAAAGGCTGTTTAAGATGCCCCGCACCACCCGGGTTTTCATGAACACGAACTCGTAGTGCTCAAGCGAAAACGTGTGGGGAAGCAGGGTGGGCGGGAAGCTCTCCACCTCGGTGGATGGCTTGACCGAGGTAACGAACACCCAGTAGATGGGGAGCAGGGTGAAGACGGTGTACAGGCACAAAAATAGGTAGACAAACACGGAAAAGATGTGCTTGCGTTTTCTCTTCACCGTCGCCTCCCNATGGTCCGGAAGTAGAGCACGGCCAAAAGCGCGTTTATGAGGAGCATCACGATGGTGATGGCCGAGCCGTAACCAAGAAGGCCGTATTCGAAGGCGGACTTGTACATGTACATGGCGGTGGTCAAGGTAGCGTTTGCCGGTCCCCCGCGGGTCATGACCAAGATGGTGTCGAACAGGTTGAAGGTCCACATGGTGACCAGGATGAGGTTGATGGCGATGGCCGGTCGCAAGAGCGGCAGAGTGATGTACCAGAAACTCTGCCAGGAGCTGGCCCCGTCCACTCTGGCGGCCTCATAGGGCTCGTTGGGGATGGTTTTCAAGGCCGCCTCCAGGAAGAGCATAGTGAACGGTGTTCCTCGCCAGATGTTGGCGATCACCAGAGCCCACAGCGCCATCTTCATGTTGTTCAACCAGTGGATCGGGCTCAGTCCCAAAAGGCGCAAAAGGGAGTTGATGAGCCCGAATCGATAGTTGTACATCCAGATCCAGCTGTAGCCGATGATCAGGGCTGACAGGATCCANGGGATGACGAAGACGACGCGAAAGAAGCGAGCTGGTCCAGGATAATAGTGAAGGATGAGGGCTAGCAGAAGCCCTAGGCCAAACTGTCCCACCATGGAACCCAGGACGAAATAGGCCGAGACCCCGAGGGAGTGGAAGAAAGTGGGGTCCTGGAATAGTTTGAAATAGTTGGCCAGCCCCACAAACGGAGCCCCAGTCTGTAGGTTGGTGGTCTTAAGATCGTGCATGCTGACATAGAAGTTCCACAGAAATGGGAATAAGGTGACTGAGAACATGAGCACGATCAGGGGCGCCAAAAGCAAATACGGCAGCGTCCGCTCGCTGTTTACAATCCCTCTCAACGTGAGCATGTCGAAAGTTTAGGGTAAAGAGAAGGGGAGGGAGCACAAGCTCCCTCCCCTTGGGTACTTAAGTTCAGCTTCCCAGGATGGTCCGAACCTTCTCCGCGGCCGCGTCCAAGGCCGCCTTCGGGTCCACGCCCTGGAAGATGGCCTTTTGCATGGCCTCGAAGACGGCGTCTGCCACCTGGCTCCACTGNGGGATGGCCGGGCGGACCCGGGCGATGGAGGCCATCTTGGAGTAGAAGCTGAAGAACTCGATGTTCTCAGCCAGCATGCTCCGATAGGGCTCCTCCATCAAAGCAGCCCGGACCGGGATCCGCGCCAGGGCGCTGGCGTACTCGGCCATGACGTCGGCGCGCAGGAAGGCCTCCATGACCTCGGCAGCCGTGGCGTAGCGGTCAGGTGCCTTCTGCTGGAGGATGGCGGGAATGGTCATGATCCAACCGCCAGCCAGGGTGACAGGGACCTTCCCCGGCTCGGAGACGGGGTAGGGCAGCACGGCGACCTTCTGCTCGCGCTCCTTGGCGGTCGTGCCCGGGAAGCGGGACTCACTGGTCGCCCAGTTCCCGTGGATGTAAGCGGCCCACTTGCGGGCGGCCCAGTCGTTCCCCCAGAAGCACTCCATCTGGGGCTCCACGCCGCCTTTCTTCACCAGATCCACCAGGAACTGGAGGGCCCGCACCCCGGCGTCGGAGTTGAACGCGGGGACGAGTTTGCCGTTCTCCTGGACCAGGATCTCTCCGCCCTCTGCCCACAGGAAGGGGTAGAAGAAGAAGTCAGCCGCCCAGGATCCAGCCATGTCGAACCGGAACCCGCCGATCCCCTCAGCGGCCAGGGCGTCGTTCAGCTTCTTGCAGGCGGTGATGAAGGTGTCCCAGTACAGGAGGTCCCCGGCGTTCACTCCCGCCTTGAGGAGGAGGTCCGGCCAGTACATGGTCACGCGGACGTCGGTGTCGTACCACAAGCCGTAGTAGGTGCCGCCGCCGGCCGGCCACTGGGAGCCGTCGCGGAAGGCAGTGAACCAGTCGGCCGCCTCGTCCGCCACCACGTCAGTGAGGTCCGCGAGATACCCACCCTCGACGAACTCACCCAGCCAGATGGAGTCCACCATCACGATGTCCGGGACGACACTGGGATCCCCGGCGGCCAGCGTGGTNAACAGCTTCATGCGGAGCTCACCGTAGGGGTACTCGGAGATCTGAAGGTCGATCCCTGGCACCAAGCTCTCGATAGCCTCTTCCACGGCCTCAAGCCCATAGCCCTCAGACTGCCAAACCTTGATCACCACAGGGGCGCCCCACGCCATCATGCTGAGGCCAAGCCCCAATACCATGCTCCATACAATAGCGCGCTTTAACATTTACTCTCACCCTCCTTGTTTGGAATCAGGTTCTGGTTTGGTTCGCAAAGGTTTTTCCCGTTTGATCACCTCCTTTTTCCTTTTCTTTGGATTGGCACCCACAAGACTCGCGTACCACGAGCTCCCCTGGGATAAGGACGGGGTGCTCGGTCCTTTCTCCGTCAATCGTTTGGACCAGGCGCTTCACTGCCCAATAGCCAAGCCAGTATTCGTGCAGGTCCACAGCGGTGAGGGAGGGGATGAAATGGCGAGTGAGATCNGTGTTGTTGACGCACACCACGGCCACGTCCTGTGGGACCTTCAGCCCCCGGGCCTGTAGTGCCCGGATGGCACCCACCGCCTGAACGTCACTTCCGGCGAACAGAGCGGTGAACTCGTGTTTGGGGGCGAGTTCCCACACCACCTCGTAGGCGGCTCCCTCCATCAGGTCGGATTGCCACACCAGGCGCTCGTCGTAGGAAAGTCCTGCCTCCTCCAGGGCGCCCCGGTACCCCAAAAGCCGGTCAACACAGAAGGTNAAGTGTGTGGGGCCGTTTAGGAAGGCGATTCGTTTGTGGCCGCACTCGATGAGGTGTCGGACGCCGATGCGGCTCACCTCCACGTTGTCGTTGTCCACGTAGGTGGCTTCCTCCAGGGGGCGGCCGATGAACACGAACGGGATGCGGTGGCGTTTCAGGTCCCGTAGGTAGGGACANGTTACAGTGGGGTTAGTGATGAGGAGCCCATCCACGCTGCGGCCGCGTACCGCCGAGCGGACGCGGGAGACGGCCTCGTCTTCGGACTCGGCGATGTGGAGCGAGAGATTGTAGCCGTGTTCGGCGGCGGCCCGATGCATTCCCCTGAGCAGGCAGGAGAAGAAGCCGGCGGATGCGAACAGGTGTTCCAGGGAGATGGGGGTGATCAGGCCCAGGTTCCTGGTACGTCCGTCCGCTAGGTTCTTGGCTAGGGTATGGGGGTGATAACCCAGCTCCTCGGCTGCCTGAAGGACCTTGAAGCGCGTTTCCCTGCTTACGTGTGGCTTTCCATTCAGGGCGAGGGAGGCGGTCGAAACCGCCACCCCTGCACGTTTGGCTACGTCTCGAATGGTAGGCGATCTATTCATCGAACCGTTTCGACAATAGCGGGTACGAGGTTGTTCGTCAAGACCTCCTGCAAACTTCGGCTCGGCATGATGGTCGATGTGCGCTCTAGATATGGGTTTTTACCTCTTGGTTTCGTTTTATTCCTTTTTCTGAACACATGTTGTCAGTTCTTTAAATAACGAAACGCGCGATCGGAAGCGCAGTCCATCATCGAACCGATTCGATAAATTAGGTGCAGTACCCCTTTTGCTTGAGAGGAGGCGCTAAGCTGTTTCGAACTGGACGGAGTGATGCACGGTCCAGCCGCGGCGGGCCGCCTCGGGGAGGAACCTTTCCCCGGAGAGAGCTCGTTCGATAGGCGTGGCCCCGGGTGGGATCTCCTCCTTCACTGCTAGCTCAAGGACGATGGCGGCGTGCCAGCCGGTGAGCTTTTCCATGGCCTGGAAGCCAGTGGCCTTGTCGTAGTAGTCCACGAGCTGCACCCGGGCCTCTGCTGGGCGGCCGTCCTTTCTCCCCCGGGCCCGGATGTGAATCACGCACACGTCACGGGCCTCTGGATCCCGGAGCCTCTCCTCGAGCAGGGTACAAAGGAGCTCCCGGGGGACGACTTCTTGGTCTCCCAGGCGAACCGGTTTCTCCGAAAACAGGCCCGCTTCTTTCAAGCCCCGCATGAGGGCGCAGTGGCCTGGGTAGCGCAGCGTTTTGTTCTCCAGTACTCGGAGCTTTCCCGCGAAGCTCCAGGGCATGGTGGACAGGCCCCCGGAGGTGACGAACGCCTCGAGCACCCTAAGCGGCGGGATCTTTACTTCCTCCAGCTCGGAGAGGGTGGGGACCGGGGTGACCTTCCCGTCCCGGATGAAGTAGGCCTCGCCGTCGTACTCGTTGATGAGCCCGTAGACGTTGAAGAACAGGGCGTAGTTCCACGGGGGCTTCGGGACCTGGGGGAGCCCGCCGTCGTAAATCCGTACCTCTTCAGCTTCGTCCAGGAGGGACATGGCGTAAAGCGCCAAGGTGATGTTCATCCCTGGGCCCATGCCGCAGTCTGGCACCACGGCCACCCCCGCACCCCTGGCCTCACGGTCCAGGGCGAGTTGCTTGCGCACGATTCCGGTATGTCCCCCAAGGTCCACCATGTGGGTATGGGTCTCGATGGCGGCCTGGGTGAGTGCGAGGTTGAAGCGGTAGGGAATTGCGGACAGGAGCCCGTCGGCTTTGCCCAAAAGCTCCGTCACCGACCTGATGTCGTCAGCGTCCGCCACGGCCGGGCGAACGAGCTCCTTCCCAAGGAGGTGGTTCACCCGTGTGGCCCCGCTCTCTGCTGCCTG
>MTNI01000132.1 GCA_002011415.1 Candidatus Acetothermia bacterium JdFR-47 | reverse complement strand
AATGGAAACGAATCGGGAGATGCGAGGACGTTCCGCCTGAAGTACAAGAGCTGGTACAGAGGCTGCGGAAGCTGCGGCAGCAAGGGGATTGGGAAGGATACATCGCCGCTTATCTCCGAGGTGTACGAGAGATCATCACCCGCCTCCCGGCGCCCGTGGGAGTGGGCCCATAACAGGCGCATCATTGCACCGTCGAGGCTAGGCCTTGAAGCTCAAGCGCTTTCAGACCGCGCACCCTTCTCTATTGTTGTGCTACGGTGGGGACGGGCAGGCGTTAGGGTAGAGGAATAGAGAAGAACCTCCTGCCGCATACGTGGACAATGGGGTCAGGTGTTGTTTTTTAACGTAAACCGAGCTAGTCTTAAAGCATGGTTAGGCCGTTGCGGTGGGGGTGTTCGGAGGCCGTGCATCGTATTACGTGGGATGGGATGACGCCCGTCAGCCTAACTTCCTTGCCAACCCAGTTCGCCGCCAGGCCAAGATCGACCGATCGTTGAGGCTCCACCCGAAGGGGTCGGAGGAAAGCCAAGATTAAAGACCTGGCCTTACTACCACGCCACGGACTAACTACTTGTGTAGCTGTTGGAGGGGAATCATGAGCAGAGAACTTGTTGTGCTGTTTGGCAGTCTTCTACTCCTGGTCTGCTGTAGCGTGGAGGGCGGGAACGGGGATCCACCAGCTGCGAATGAACAACTTGCTTACATGACACAAGCGCAGACCAAGCGTGGCGAGATTTACGTGGACGTATACGACCCAGAGAAAGCCTGCAACGGCACAACACTGTTCGCTGACCTCCATGATCGCCAGAGACCTCGGATCGTGGAAGTGAACATGGTGGGGGAAATCGTCTGGGAATACGTGATCCCACAGCACTTGAGACAACACACACAACCTGGATTGGACGTTGAGGCGCTGGCAAACGGCAACGTCTTGTTCGTGCTCCCCGGGAACGGCGTGTACGAGATCAACCGCGAGGGGCGAATCGTCTGGTCTCATCTCGATGAAAAGATCTCGCACGACGCTGATCGCTTGCCGAACGGCAACACCCTTTACGTGTACGGAGACAATGATCGCATAGACGAGGCCCAAGTGAAGGAGGTCGATCCTTCCGGGAACCTCGTGTGGTCCTGGTCAGCGAAAAGCGCTTTCGATGTCGAACCGTACCGAGGTATCGAGGAGCAAGGCTGGACTCACGCCAACGCAGTGTCGCGCCTGTCTAACGGGAACACGCTTGTCAACCTGCGCAACTTTGATCTCACCGTCGAGGTGAACCCTGAGGGGGGAGTAGTCTGGTCATTCGACTGGAAAACGCTCTTCGATCGAACCCCAGTCAGAGGAACTTATGGCCCGCATGAGCCCGAGATCCTTCCCGAAAATCACCTCCTCATCTGCCTCCAGTGGGACACGCCCTACCAGGTGGTGGAGATCGACAGAGGTACCGGCGAACTCGTTTGGGCGTACCGCCGAGAAGGGTTACGGACTGCGCGGGACAGCGACAGATTGCCGAACGGCAATACGCTGATCGTGGGAGTAATCAAAGGGAAGGAAGAGTCCGTGATCTTTGAGGTAACCCCCGAAGGCGAGATCGTGTGGCAGCTCAAACTGAAGGATATGCCGGCCCTACATAGTCCTGGGTGGTTCTACAAGGCGGAGAGGATCTGCACGAACAATTGAATTCTGGCGCTACAGCAAACTTCGGGGGCAGATGCTGTATCAGGCGTCAAAGCCTGGCCTCCTGGAGTGACTTGATCCGTTTAGATGACATGTGGAAGAGGAGCAGTAGCTTCCGCGCCGCTTCTCCAGACCGCCATCGGCAACCCGAGGGCACCTGATGCAATCACGTTTTTCTCTGCTCAGCGTAGGGGGAAGGGCTAAGGGAACGTGAGCGCCTCGGGGCCTAGGAACCGCTCGAGGTGGAGGCGCTCCCCGTCGAAGGAGCAAACGAGGGCGAAGGTCGCGACGCCGGCAGAGAGGGCTTCTCGGAACCCCTCGGCGAAAGTGGGGTCGATGGGGCTAGGCCCGAAGGCGACCGCGTCCGGTCGCTGGACCACGAACACGATGGCGGCCCGCGTGCCATCCTTCACGGCTTGGGCCAGCTCCGCAAGGTGCCGCCGGCCGCGGGCGGTGGGGGCATCCGGGAACAGGGCCACCCCGTTCTCCACCCAGGTCACCGACTTCACCTCCACCAGCAGTTTCTCTCCTGCTTTCTCGAGGAGGAAGTCAGCTCTCCCGGCTCCTAGGCGGGGCTCCCTTCGTACGAGCACCCAACCGGCAAGGGGCGGAATGAACCCTTGGGCCAGGGCCTCGGGGAAGAACCTGTTGGGAAGGGTGGAGTCGAGGGAGACGAGCATGCCGGAAAGATCAGCGCCGATCGCGGCCCAGCGCGTCTTCCGGTACTCACCTGTAGCGGGCCTGAGGAGGACGGGCCGTCCGGGCGTGAGGACTTGGAGCAACCGTCCCGGATTGGGAAGGTGAGCGAGCTCTTTCCGCCCGTTCACGCGCACCCACACCGAAAAGCGATTGGGCCGCTCCAGGAACTCCCCCCACACCGGTTTCTCGTTTGGCTTACCTGTCCTTCCGTTGACTGACTCAACTACCACGGCGCGAAATCACCCAAGACACGCCATTTTTACCTTTTGTTGAACTCCAGCCAAAAAGTTCACCGTTGTCTATAGTTGCCAGGAACTCCGTGTCTAGACGCCTTTGGTATAGAGCCAGAACTCAGCCGAGGAAATGGCGGGAGGCGGGGCAGCCATGGCAGGGGTCGCGGTAGCGGGGGCACTCGGGGCAGTAGGCCCCGCACGGCGACCGATCTCCCTTTTCCTCCGGGATGCGGGGCTCCATCCCCAGGGGGAAGGCGGGCCGGTCCGTCACGTACAGGGCAGCCCGGGTCAGGCCCAGGGTGGCCTGAGGGTTCTCAGCCACCGCCCGCAGCCACCAGCGGTGCGCCCCAGTGACGAAGTAGATCCCCACCACCATCTTCCCGAACGCGGCCATGAAATAGACGTAGGGGCAGGATGAAAACACCTCGGCGATCCGGGTCGCCGACTCCTCCGTGGGCGCCTCCCCGATGAGGAAGTGACACTCCCCTTTTACTTCCCTTTCTTCCATAGCTTGTACAGAGCCTCCAAGGCAGGTCGGAAGCGGTCGGCGAAGTCCTCCGGGGTCAGGGGCTCGGGCTCGTTCTCCACCGTTATGTAGGGGACGCGTATCCCTTCGACCTCTAGATACCCCTGCGGCTCGGGGGCGAGCTCAGCCCAGTCATCGGTCCTGTAGGTGCGCTCCATCTCCTCCCAGGGGACGGCGTGGGTGAGGATGCCGTCGCGCTTATCACGGTCGTAGCGGGCCTGATTTCTGCGCCAGGACTCCTCAAACGAGACGGAGAGGTACAAAATGGCCCCCTGCTCCAAGGCCCGGCGGGAAAGATTCGCCAGGGCCTTCCGGTACGCCCCCTCGCCGCCCCGGGAGAACTCCACGAGTAGCGTCCTTCCCGGAAGCAGCGCCTCCCCCTCGATCACCTGGTTGAGCCGCTCGATCAAAAAAGGCCACACGTAATCGTCCGTCACGTAGTAGTTCTCCTCCGCTCGGGCGGAGATGAGGCGGCCTTTCCCTACCTTCTCCCAGATGTCGTCCTCGATAAACTTATCCCACAGGATGGGGAAGTCGTCCAACACCGCGATGGTCCCCAGGTGATAGCGTTCCGCCCGCTCGTCGGGAGGAAGCCCTTTCAAAAATTGGATGAGTTCGGATTTGCCGGCGGCCGGGCGACCCAGGAGGATGAGGTAGGGGAGCACCTCCCCGTANGGGAGGGAGCGGTAGGCAAGCCCCAGGGCCTCCGTGAGGTCGGCGAGCACCTCCTGCGGCGGCCGGTCGGCGTCAAGTGGCACGACCTCGCTTCCCCGCCGGGCATGCCAAGAAGAAAGCCAGGAAAGCATCTTGGAGAGGACCTCCCTCCCCACTGTCCACCGCGGCTCACCCCGGACGGCCTGGCGGGCCAGGGACACCTCGATCGGGGCCTCTAGGCGGAGGAACTGCTCCGGCCACAGGAGCTCCCCCTCTAGGCGCGCGAACTCCGAGAGGAACGCGTCATCCCCCAAGGCGGCGCAGTAGGCGGCGTGCACCCCAAGGTGCGATTCCTCCACCACCGTGAGCCCCTGAGAGAGGGCAGCACGGACCGCGGCCTGCCTCTCCGGCAAGGCCGCGAGGATGGCCCGATTGAGCCGGTCCCTGTCTCGGAAGGGGTTGAGGTCCTCGCGGTTTCCGACCTCCTTCACGAGCTCGGGGAGGACAAGCACCTGCCCGGGGAAGAAAAGGCGCAGCGCCGCGAGGAGCTCGCTCTTTCCCAGGGCAGGCAAGCCTTCTAGCGAGAGATAACTCGACATAACAAAAAGAAATGGGCGGAGGAGGACTCGAACCCCCGACTTCTCCCCCGTGAAGGGAGCGCTCTACCAACTGAGCTATCCGCCCTCGGCTGGATTCTAGCCCTGGGGCCGTGAGGCATCAAGCTTCGCCCAAGTCCTCGAGCATCGCGGCCAGGGACTCTCCTTCCTTCCTGCGCGTGATCTCGATCAAGCCCAATTTCGTGATATCGATGAAGTCCGCCGGAACCCGATCCTTCTTGAGCTCTTCCTTGAGCCGCTCGATCACCTTGCGCTCGTCCGCTTTCCTGGCCATGTCCACGAAGTCCACGACGATGATCCCGGAGATCTTCCGGAGCCGGAGGAGCCTGGGGATCTCGGTCGCGGCCTCCAGGTTCGTGTTCAGGATCGCNGCCTCCTGGTTCTTGTGACGCACGTCCGAGCCTGTGTTCACGTCTATCGCGGTCAGGGCCTCTGTCTCGTCGATGGATAGGAACCCCCCACCCTTCAAGGGGACCCGCCGTTGGAGCGCCTCCCTGAGCTGCCTCTCCACGTCGTAGCGCACGAACAGGGGCATCTTTCCCTGGTACAGCTTCACCTTTCCCTTCAGACGGTCCAGGTGCAGGTAGTGGAGGAACTCCATGATTTCCTTATGCTGCTCTTCGTCGTCCACGATCAGGGAGTCCACCTCTTCGGTGAACCGGTCGCGGATGACGCTGCGCACGAGGTCCAAGCCTTCATAGAGGAGCTTGGGAGGGGTGGCCTTCTCCGCCGCCTCCTCGATCCCCTTCCAGGTGCCAAGAAGGAACTTGAAGTCCCGCTCCAAGTCCTCCTTGGAGGCCCCTTCTGCGGCGGTGCGGGCTATCAGTCCTTCCCCGGGGGCCTTGAGCTCGTAGGCGATCTGCCGGAGTCGCTTAATCTCCTCGGGGTTGGTGATGCGCCTGGACACCGCCACCCGGTCTTCTTTCGGGAGAAACACCCAGTACCTCCCGGGCAAACTGATCTTGGTCGTGCCCTGGGGGTTCTTTTTGCCCACACCCTCCCGGCGGACCTGGATGATCACCGCCTGCCCCGGACGGAGGATCTTCTGGATGGGAGCCGACTCCCTCCAGGGCTCGAACCCCTTGGCGATGAGCATGGCGTCGTTGATCTCATGCTGGGAGAGGAACAGGGACTGCCGTTCCCCCACGTCCACGAAGGCGGCCCCCATCCCGGGGAGGACCGTTTCCACCTTACCCTTGTAGATGTTGCCCACCAAGGGTTTGTGCCCCGGGACGTCGAAATGCACTTCCACCAGGCGGCCCTCCTCCACGATGGCCACCCGCTTTCTCGTGCCCATGGGGCCCCGTTCAACCGTTATCAGGATATGGTTTCCCTTAAGCGTACTACCCTCCTTTCATCGGGAAGACAGGAAAGGAGCTCCGCCACGGTGCGGCCAAGCCGAGGATGCCGTGCCTGCGGGGCGATCTCAGCCAAGGGCACGAGCACGAACCCCCGCTCGGCCAGATGCGGATGGGGAATAATGAGATCGGCCTCCTCGAGGACAAGGTCCCCGTAGAGGAGGATGTCGATGTCCACCTCCCTCGGGCCCCAACGCCCCCGATCCACCCGGCCCAGCGACCGCTCCACCTCCTTGCAGAGGTGGAGGAGTTCCCGCGGCGAAAGCTCTGTATCTATCTCCACCACCAGATTCGTGAACCAGGGCTGGTCAGGGCGTCCCCAGGGCTCCGTGCGGTAAAGCGACGAAACCTTGGTCNGGGAAGCCCCCGCTGCGGACAACAGCTCAAGCGCCTGCCGCAGCCGTTCTTCCTCAGGTGGGACGTTTGCCCCCAGCCCCAGATAAGCCCTCACCATCGCGACTTCTAGTCACCTCAGCCCATTCGCATTCCAGGTGGGCCGCTACTGGAGGGAGGGGCTTTGAGACGCGGACCCGGGCCGCCCGTACCAGCGGGGAAAGGGATAGCACCCCACCGGCTACCTGCGCGGCCAGGTCTTCCAGGAGGCGGAATTCCTTTCCTTCTAGGTTCTGCACCACGCAAAGAACCGCCTCCAAGTCCACCGTCCCAGCCAACTCCCCAGAACCGTCGTATTCCACCTGAAGCTCCACGTCTATAAGGAGGGGGCGCAAGATCCGCCGCTCCTCCTCACGCCAACCTACGAAAGTTGAAACACGAACACCTTGAATCCCCAGTCTTACGATCTCTCTCAAGGCACCACCAAGCGGCTTAAGTCCCCCACCTCCAGGAACAGGTCCACGACCGCCCGCAGAAGGCCAAGGCGGTTTTTGCGCAGCCCCTTGTCCTCTGTCATGACGAGCACATCGTCAAAGTAGCGGTCGATAGGGCCCTTCAGCTCCAGGAGTTGCCGCAGGGCTTCCTCATAATCGCGCCGCTCGAGCGCCCGGCGCAGGTGCCCCTCCGCTTTGAGGTAGGCCCGCCAAAGCTCCCGCTCGGCCTCCTCGCGGAACGCGTCCGGGTCAAAGGAGGGATCCTCGTGGCCCTTGGTGATGTTGCGCACCCGGGAGAAGGCGACCGCGAGGTCGGAAAGGGCCGGCTCCCCCCTGAGGCGCGTCAGGGCCCGCGCTCGCTCCAAAGTCCCCAAGAAATCGCCCCGGGGCTCGGCGAGCACGGCCTCCACCACGTCGTGGGGAATCTCGTAATCGGAAAGCAGNGCCGACCGCAGTCGGTCGACCAGGAACCGCTTGACGTCATCGGGCGACTTCCCCCCCTCTACTTGGGGGTAGAGCTCGGCCGTGGCGTCGATGATTTCGAACAGATCTAGGCGGAGTCCCTTTTCCAGGATCAGCCTTACCACCGCGCCCCCCCGGCGGCGGATCCCGTAAGGGTCGCGGGAACCGGTGGGGACCTCCCCCACCCGGATGGCCCCGGCCACGGCGTCGAGCTTGTCCGCAAGAGATAGCACCGTCCCCAAAGGCGTCTCCGGCAGGAGATCGGTCCTGGTCCTGGGCAGCACGTGCTCCCCAATGGCCCGGGCCACCTCCTCGGGCTCCCCGTCCAGGCGGGCGTAAACTTCCCCCATCACCCCCTCGAGCTCCGGGAACTCCCGCACCATCTCGGTGGTGAGATCTGCCTTGCAGAGAAACGCCGCCCGGTCCAAGAGCTCGGCTGGAAGCCCCAAGGCCTCGGCCAAGTGTGCACAGATGGCGCGGATGCGCTCCACCCGCTGCCACATCGTGCCCAAGCGAGCCTCGTAGATGACCTCTCTGAGGTCCCGCACCCTATCGGCAAGGGGCCGCTTGCGATCGTTCTCGAAAAAGAAGGTGGAGTCCCTGAGGCGCGCCTTGACCACTCGCTCATATCCCTTACGCACCACGCCTGTCTCGTCCGGGGCGCCGTCCCGAAAGCCCAGGAACACCTCCGCCGGGTCACCGTCCCGGGAGAAGGGCACGAACTTCCCTTCCTCATGCAGGGTGGCCTCGATGACCGGCGCCGGGAGCCTTAGGAACTCCCGTGGGATCGTGCCCAGCACCCCCACCGGCCACTCCACCGCGCCGACCAAGCGCCCGAGGAGCTCCTCGGAGAGCAAGGCCTTGGCCCCGCGCTCCTCCTCCACCTTCCGCACCTCGGCGAGGATCCGTTCCTGACGCTCCTCGGCACAGGTGAGGACGCGCGCCTCCCGCAATCTCTCCACGTACTCCTCGGGGGCGGAGATCTCCACCTCCCGGGGGCCGAAAAACCGATGGCCTCGGGTCGTTCTCCCTGCCACGAGGTGCCCCAGTTTCACGGGCACGACCTCGCCATCGAGGAGGCACACNAGCCAGCGGATNGGCCTGAGGAAGGACAGGCCTGAGTCGTCCCAGCGCATGGTCTTGGAGCAGGGGATGCCCCGCACCGCCTCCGGCAAAAGCTCAAGCAAAACCTCCCGCGTGGGGCGGCCCGGCGTTTTCACCGTGAGAAACAGATACTCCCGGTCCCCCACCTTCCTCTTCACGAGCTGCTCCGGGGACGCCCCGTGGCGCTTGGCGAACCCCACGGCCGCCTGCGTCGGCTGGCCCTCGGCATCGAGGCCCACGGCCGCGGCCGGGCCCCGCAGCTCCTCCACCCGGTCCTCCTGACGCTCGGGGAGGTCCTCGATGAAAAGCGCAAGCCGCCTTGGAGTCCAGTAGACCTTGACCTCCCCGTGAGGAAGGCGGGCCTCCTTGAGGGCCGTCTCCACCCGATCACGCAGGGCCTGGGCCAGCCTAGGGGCCTCCAGGGCGGGAAGCTCCTCGGTGCCGACCTCAAACAGGAGCTTCACTTTTCTCCTCCAACTTTGCGAGGTAGGCTTCCGCACAGCCCTTGGCCAGGGCGCGGATGCGCGCGATGTAGGACTCTCGCTCGGTGACGGAGATCGCCCCCCGGGCATCCAGCACGTTGAACAGGTGCGAGCAGCGCAGGGTCTGGTCGTAGGCCGGGAACACAAGTCCGGCGGAAAGGCACTCCTTGGCCTCCGCCTCGCAGAGCTCGAACATCTGGCGGATGCGCTCGATGTTGGCGCGCTCGAAGTTGTAAACAGAGAATTCGCGCTCCTTCTCGAGCCAGATCTCCCCGTACCTTACGCCCTCGCTCCAGCAGAGGTCGAAGGCTGACTCTACGCCTTGGAGGAACATGGCGATCCTCTCCAGGCCGTAGGTGAGCTCCACCGAGATCGGGTTCAGGTCCACCCCGCCTACCTGCTGGAAGTAGGTGAACTGGGTGATCTCCATCTCATCGAGCCAGATCTGCCACCCCACGCCCCAAGCGCCCAGGGTGGGGGACTCCCAATCGTCCTCGGAGAACTTCACGTCGTGGTCCTTGAGCACGATCCCGATGTGTTCCAGTGACGCCAGGTACAGGTCCTGAATGTCCTCGGGCGGGGGCTTCAAGATGACCTGGTACTGGTGATGGAGCCTAAGGCGGATGGGGTTCTCCCCGTAACGCCCGTCGGTGGGGCGTCGGGAGGGCTCCACATAAGCCACCCGCCAGGGCTTGGGGCCCAGGGCGCCGAAGAAGGTGGCGGGGTTGAACGTCCCGGCCCCTTTCTCGATGTCGTACGGGTGGGCGATCACGCAGCCCTGCTTTCGCCAGTAGTCATGCAGGGCCAGCACCAGGTCCTGGAACGTCTTCACGCGCCCATCGCCTCCTTGGCCACCTTAGCGAGCTCGGCGAACGCCTCCGGGTCGTGGATGGCAAGGTCCGCCAGCATCTTGCGGTTGACCTTCACCTCCGCCTTGCGCAGGCCCCCCATGAGCTTGGAGTAGGAGAGCCCTTGCTGGCGGGCGGCGGCCCCGATGCGGATGATCCACAAGCGGCGCATGTCGCGCTTTCTGAGCTTCCTCGACACGTACTTGTGGACCAGGGCCTTGACAACCGCCTGCTTGGCGATGCGGTAGCAGTTTTTGCGCTTGCCCTTGAATCCCTTGGCGAGCTTTAGGATCTTACGACGACGCTTGGCGTGCTTTACCCCTCCAGGTACGCGCATCGTCCCCTCCTAGCTGGAAAGCAGCTGCCGGAGCCGGCGGTACTCGGCCCCGACGACCTCCACCGGGCGTCGCGCCTGGCGGCGGTACTGGGACCGCTTTTTCGAGAGCTTGTGCACGTAGCCGGCCCGCCGCCGAAAGATCTTGCCGCTTGGCTTGACCTTAAACCGCTTGGCCGCGGACTTGTGCGTCTTTTTCTTCATTGCGTCCTCCTTTACGGGGCAAGGGCGTGAGCAGCATCTGAAGTGTCCTGCCCTTCGTCACCGGGTTCTGGTCGACCTTGGCCACGTCCTGGGTCGCCTCCGCCACCCGGGCCAAGAGTTCTTGCCCTTTCCCGATGTGGATGATCTGTCGCCCCTTGAAGAATATCGTCACCCGTACCTTGTCCCCATGCTCCAGGAACTCCCGAATCCGCGAGAGCTTGGTCTGGAAGTCGTGCTCACCCGTTTGAATGGTGAACTTGACTTCCTTCAGCCGCGATGGTTTCTTCTGCTTCTTCTCACGCTTTTCCAGCTGATATCGGTATTTCCCGTAGTCTACGATCTTGCAGACCACAGGATTGGCCTCCGGGGCCACCTCTACCAGGTCCAACCCACGCTCCCTGGCAAGTTCCAGGGCGCGGTCCAAGGGAGTCACTCCAAGGTTACGACCGTCCGAGTCGATGAGGAGTACCTCCCGAGCCCGTATCTGTTCGTTTACGCGAAACTGCCGCTTGATACGACCTACCCCCTTTCGCACAGGATTTTATCCTCGTTTCCCTACTTCGGCCACGCCGTAGAGGCCGCGGGCGCGGATGAATTCATCCACCGCAGGAGGGACGAGTCCTTTCGTGGGGAGCCCTTCTCGGTACCGGCGGCGGATGTCGGAGGAGGAAAGGTCTATCTCCTCCATCTCCAAAAAATAGAGCTCAGCTACGTCGAACGGAGGACGGCAAAACGCCTCCTGAGGGATGCCCTTGCGGGGCGCGATGATGAAGGGACAGCTCCGGAGCAACCTCGGGTAGTCCTTCCAAAACTCAATCGCGAGGAAGATGTCCGCCCCCACGATGTAGGCCACCCCTTGGGGATAACGCTCTTTCATGGCGGCGATGGTGTCCACCGTGTAGCAGGGGCCCGGACAGTCAAGCTCGTACCGCGATACCTCGAGGCCCGGTCTCCCTTGGATGGCGAGTCGCACCATCTCGTAGCGCAGCTCCCCCGGCACCCCCTCGGCCACCTCCTTGTGGGGAGGGTGCCCAGTGGGGAGGAAGATCACCTTGGACAGCCCGAACTGGCGCAGGGCCTCCTCTGCCACCCGCAGGTGTCCCACGTGGATGGGGTTGAACGTCCCTCCGAACAGGCCCACCCTATTCCGCAAACTCAAACTCCACCTCGCCGATCCTCACGGTGTCCCCGTGGGAGAGGCCCTGCCGGCGCAGGGCAGCCATTACCCCCATCCGCTCCAGGCGCTCGATCAAGTACTCCTGGGCATCCCGGGTGGAGAAGTCGAGCCTCTGCACGAGCCGCTCTACCTCACTGCCCCTGACCACGAACGTGTCACCGTCTTTGGTCACCTCGAACGCCGGCCCCGGTGGGGTAAGCTGCCACACGCGCTTGCGGGGGCGTTCGGCCCCCACCTCCTTTGGCGGGAGCTCCTTGATCTTCCGCCAAAGGAGGTATACGAGATCTTTTACCCCGTCCCCTCTAACCGCCGAAATGGGGTGGAGCTCGATTCCCTCCTTGCGGAACCGCTCCACCTCTTTTGCCACCTCCCCCGGGGTGAGGAGGTCGATCTTGTTCCCCGCCACCACCTCGGGCTTGTCCTTGAGTTCCTCCCAGGCTTCGAGCTCCCGCCTGAGGGCGAAGTAGTCCTCCAGGGGGTCGCGCCCTTCCACCCGGGCCAGGTCCACCATGTGGAGGAGAAGGCGCGCTCGGGTGGCGTGTTTCAGGAACCTGTCGCCGAGGCCCTTCCCTTTGTGGGCCCCCTCCACCAAGCCGGGCAAGTCCGCGATCACGAACGACTCGTGCTCCCCCACGCGCACCACGCCTAAATTTGGGACCAAGGTGGTGAAGGGGTAGGAGGCTACCTTGGCCTTTTTCTGGGAGATGCGCGAGATCAGGGACGACTTCCCCACATTTGGGAACCCCACGATGCCCACGTCCGCAAGGAGCCGAAGCTCCAGCTTCAGCCACCGTTCCTCGCCAGGCTCCCCGAGCTCGCGGATGCGGGGCNCCTGTCGGGTGGAGGTGGTGAAGGCCTTATTTCCCCGGCCGCCCCGGCCGCCCCGGGCGATGACCACCTCCTGCCCCTCCTCAGCGAGATCGGCGAGCACCTCCCCGGTGTGCAGATCCCGCACCACCGTGCCCACGGGGACCAAGATCACGCAGTCCTTGCCCCGGGCACCGGTGCGGCAGTTGGGCCCGCCGGGGGCCCCGTCTCCGGCACGGAAGTGGATTTGGCGCTGAAAGTGAAGGAGCGTGTTCATGGAGCGGGTTGCCCGAAGGATCACATCACCACCGTCTCCCCCGTCCCCCCCATCCGGGGAACCGCGGGGGTTATAGCGGGTACGGTGGAAACTGATAAGCCCATCCCCTCCCCGGCCGGAGGCGACGTGGATCTTCGCCTCGTCCAGCCACATCTGGAGGGGTTATCCTTGCTCTTCCAGCGGGATAACGTTCACGTACTTGCGTTTGCGGCCGGCGAACTCCACGATTCCACGGACTTTGGCGAAGATCGTGAAGTCACGTCCCATGCCCACGTTCCTACCGGGGTGAAAGCGGGTACCGCGCTGGCGCACGATGATGCACCCGGGCCAGACGAGCTCCCCACCGAACCGCTTGATCCCTAGTCGCTGCCCTGGGGAGTCGTGAACGTTTTGCGTAGACCCCTGGCTGCTCTTATGGGCCATCCTCTCTCCCTCCCTAAACCTTTACGTCCAAACCTATTTCCCGCACGGCGAGTTTGTCGGGCCGATCCCGCTCGAGTGACCTCAAGCCCAGCACCATCGTCTCCAGGATGGCGTCGATCTCCCGGTCCAGGAAGATGTCGGACCGGTCGACCCGAAAGCGGAACGTGTCCCCCTCCCGGTACGCCTCGGGGGTGAGGTGAAGGTAATGGCGCATGCCGAGCACCGGCGCCTCCACGAGCGCCGCCGCGGCCAGGGCCTCGGGGGAATCATCCCCCCGCAGGGTCACGGCCTGCACCCTTCCCTCTTCGTCCCGCTCGATCAGCACCTCTACCATGCCTTTATCCCTTCTCGATCTTAAGGATCCGGGTTCGCATGTAGGGCTGGCGGTAACCCTTCTTGCGGCGGTAGCCCTTCTTGGGCTTGAACCGCTGCACGATCACCTTGGGCCCGCGCCCCACCTCCTCCACTTCCCCTACTACCTTGACCTCGGTGAGGTAGGGGCGCCCGATGGCAACTCCCTCCCCGTTCCGAACGAGGAGAACCCGGTCGAAGGTGATCTCGTCTCCGGGCCCATGGCCGGGAACCATCTCATGGACGACACTTTCCCCCGGCTCCACCCGGTATTGTTTGCCACCAATTTCGACGACGGCGTACATTTCGGCCTCCTTGCGATTCTAGCTTGCTAGGTGAGCGGGCACAATCCTAGCGGATCTTGGTGCCGGGTTCCACCTCTTTGTCCGGGGAAAGCAGAGCAAGTGTCCCATCCGAGGCCGCTAGGATCATGCACTCAGAGCGCACTCCCCGGATCGTGGCCGGCTTCAGGTTCGCCACCACCGCTACCAGTTTCCCCATGAGGTCCTGGGGATCGTAGTGCTTCCGAATCCCGGCCACTGCTTGTGCTTGCCGATCGCCGAGGTCGATCGAGAGCTTGAGAAGCTTGTCCGCCCCGGCGATCTCCTCGGCCGCCACGATCCTCCCTACCCTGAGGTCGAGCCGCTGGAACTCCTCTATCCCCACCAGGCCTTCTTCCTTCATCGCCTCGTACCTCCTCTTCAGATCTTCCACGTCCACGTGCTCAAGGAGCGGCTCAGGCTTCTTGGCCAGGGCTCGGCCGGCCAATCCCTCCCGCACGTCGGAAAGCTTTCTCTCCTCGATCCCCAGCACCTCGTATACAGACCGGCTAAACATGGGGATGAATGGCTCGAGGAAGATGGCCAGGGCCTTGGCGAGGTGCGCGGCCGAGGCCACCGCGGCCCCATCGTGCGTCTTCCAGGGGGCCTTGCGCTGGAAGTACTCGTTCCCGATGCGGGCGAGCTGGGCTATCTTGCGCAGGGCCGGGGCGAGCGCCCCTCCCTCTACCGTCCGCACCACGAACTCGTAGGCCTCCTCGATGGCGGAGGCGATCTCGGGGTCTGTGGCGGCCTCGGGCACCCGTCCCTCGTGACGCGACCACACGAAGGACAGCACCCGGTGGATGAAGTTGGCTATGTTGTCCACCAGGATGGCGTTCACCGCCTTGTCGAATTCCTCCCAAGAGAAGCTCGTGTCCTTGGTCTCCGGGCGGTGATAGAGGAGGTAGAACCGCCAGTACACCGGGGGCAGGAGCTTCAGGGCCTCATCAGCGTATCCCGACCCTGCGGGTCTTGGAGAACTGTTCCCCGCCGATCCAGTTCAGGTACTCAGTGGCCGAGATCTGGTCCGGCAGGTGGTAGCCTTTACCGGAGGCGATTAGCTGGCCCGGGAAGATCAGGGTGTGAAAGGGGATGTTGTCCTTCCCCTGAGCGTAGACCTGCCATACCTCATCCCCGAACCAGAAGTCCTTCCAGCGCTCCTCCTCGCCGAGCTTGCGAAAGTGCTCGATGGTAGCGGAGACGTACCCCAGGGCTGCCTCGGCCCACACGTAGATTACCTTGCCCTCGGCCCCCTCGAATGGCGCTGGGATGCCCCACTCGATATCGCGCGTCACCGCCCGGGGGCGAAGGCCCTCCTGGATCATGCGCTCGGTGAAAAGCTTCACGTTGCCTTGGAAGTTTCGGCTTTGCACGTACTCGAGGAGCTTGGGGGCCAGTTTTTCAAGATCCAGGTACCAGTGACGGGTTTTCCGCCGCACGATGTCGGTGGAACCGCAGAAGGCACAATGCGGGGAGACGAGCTCCTCCGGCTCGAGCAGTGCTCCACAGGCGTCGCACTGGTTGCCCTGGGCGGCCGGGTAGCCGCAGCGGGGGCAAGTGCCCACTATGAACCGGTCAGCGAGAAACCGCCCACACCCGTTGCAGAAGGCGCGCTCTTCCTCCCGGGAGATGATGTAGCCGTTTGCGTCCATCTCCCGGTAGATCTGGGTCACGAACTCCTTGTGGACCTCCGACTCGGTGGTGGTGTAGTTGTCGATCGCGACCTCAAACTGGCGCAGAACCTCGGAGATCTCCTGGTGTACGCGGTCGGAAAGCTCCTTGGGGGAGATCCCTAAGCGCTGGGCCTCGTACTCGATCTTGGTGCCATGGGCGTCGGTGCCGGAGACATGCAGCACCTCGTAGCCCATGAGGCGGTAAAATCGGGTGAAGACGCCCCCGGAAAGGAGACATCCCACCAGGTTTCCCAGGTGCAGCATCCCGGAACCATACGGCCAGGCACTACATACGAGAACGCGCTTTACGCCTTCTTTCAACGCTTCCCCCTCCCGACGGGTGAGGATTATAGGGGCTATCGGTGTCGCGTTCCATTCGGCTTTGCGGAAGTGCGACCTACGCTCCCAGGGCCGGGATGAAGATCATCGCGCCTTCAGGGAAGCCCCGCATCAGTGGCACTCGTCTTCGTAGCAGGAAATAGGTCGCGCGCAGGCCGGACAGCGCCAGCCACTCGGAATATGAACCCGGCCCACAACCAGCATCTAAAACACGTTTTCCTTCAACATCAGGCAGCAAGGAGAGCGTAGCGGGACGTTCGCAGTATGCATTTTCAGCTTTAGAATCCACAAGCGCTGCGTAACGTTCCGCCAAGGCTTCGTAGGCGTCCAAAGCAATGGGTTTCTCGCCTTCTTGGTTTCTCATCTCCAGCCTTCCTGCAATGGCATATTGCACTTCCAGCTTGGTGAAGCTGCCGAAGGCAGTTTGGCTAAGCACAACGGGCTGCAAAGCCTGCGTTATGCGTCCCGCTGCCACTGAACTTGGTGCCCCTCTTGAGATAAAACCAAGATTGCTCTCTCCAGATCCTTCTCTTTAATCAGCAAGTAATCCGTATCATAAGTTGACACCACAAAGATGCTGATACCTGCATGGGCCAATGGTGTAGCAAGCGAGGCGATAATTCCGGTCAAAGAGAAATCCAATGGCCCTTCGACTTTTAGGCATCGCCATCCTTTCTCGCACTTTGCCCCTTCCGGAACGCTGCTTTGGGGACAGACAACCGATAGCTCGTTGGGTGTCCGTGTAATCGAGATAAAGCTACCCTTGCACGCCCAATCAGGAAGTTGAGCCCCCTTGTCAAGCCGGCAAATCGCAAGCGTGTCTTGCAAAACGGACAGTGTAAGTCTTGGCCTATCCATTACTCCCCACCAAATCGTAATAAAGTACCTTGGAGCGCAGTGGAATAGCGCTCCATCGTCCTCGCCGCGCGTTGGCCGACAAGTCACCGTTGCTGGGCTACGGCGGCTCACTGTCGACACCACTCACCATAACGAAGCGGCAGGTTTGAGCGAGCGCAGCGAGCCGCCAACGGCACGTTAGGTGGTTAGCGGTAACTAGCCTTAACCTATTTCCTGGCTCTCCTCACGGAAGAGGAGCTACAAGGACTACCCCCTTGCCTGCCCCATCGGCGGGACAACGCCGAGCTGTTCCATCATGCCCAGGTCGTCCATTTCGTTCCATTCTTCCACGATCTTGCCGCCTACGACGCGGTCAATGCTGATCCCTGTCACCGTCACCTGCTTGCCAGTAGGGGCGATGCCCATGAGCTCACCTGTGTGTGTGCCGCGAAAGGCCCAACGGGTCACTACCNTGTNGCCTTCGGCGATCTGGTCTTCAATGGTGGATTGCCTATCGGCTAAGCCAGCGCCGACCCTACCGACCCATTGTTTGTAGGCCTCCAAGTTGGGTANCCCTCCGGAAGGGGTGGGGTGGAGGACGAAGTTGGAGGCGAGAAATTCATCTGCTACAGTTGGGTCCCCCTTGACCCACACCTCTTCAAAAAAACGGCGGACCAAGGCTTTGTTTTCTTCTGTTGACATCGAAACCCTCCTTTCGACCGAGATTTGTAAAAACTAACTTCACTAGAAATAGCTACATTCTCTGCTGATCACCTCCTTTTAGGCATCGCTGGTTGTAGCCATTCCACCTAACGTTCCGAGCGCATCTGAAGCTAGCAGACGAAGTGGCCCAATTTGGACGGAGTACGAAGTCAAGGCCAGATACGCCTTGTTAGGCAAAGTGCTCCCAAACCACACCCGCCCTGCGGCTTGCCTGCCGAATTTTTTAAACCTCTTGCTAATTCATACTAGCACACCGTCTGCTCTAGAGCATCGGGATAGGCAGTCCTCTGTTGAGCAACCAACGGCCGCGCCACTTCCTGGAACAAATCGGCCGTCCGCCTTGCAAGCCTTGGCCGTCGTTTCTCTTTTCTTTAGCGGATGAACAGGAACATCCGCAAGCCGACGTTGCACAGGGCAGCAACGCCAACGATTATCGCTCTCCACCAGCGTACCTTCTGAGACACAGCAACGGCGAGGGGGAAGAGCAAAAGATACCAACCCAGTGCCACGAGCTGGTAAATTGAAGAGAAGGCACGCCAAAAGCCCGGCCGGCTTGTGGCCTCCAGCCACTGCTCCTGTGTCATCACGCCGGTCAGCATTAAAACGGTCATCAGCGTCTCCGGTATCCAGGTCACGAAGGCAGGTATCGTCATGGCAAGGCCCAGCACGGCCAGGGTGCCCTCAAAGGTCCCAGTTCCACCAAAAAGCTTGCTCCCTAGCTGAACCAGGCCCGCCGCCAGTTCGACAGCCGGGGCACGCACCCGTTTCAAGGTTCTCAAGGAACCGCCAGAACTCTGGGAACCCGGGGAAGCCAGCTCCCCAGCTTGGCCACCCCTCATCGGCCATCGCTCGCTTGAGCGCCGTGGCCAGCTTAGGGATCCGCGCCCTCTCAGCACACAGCCCACAATACAGTCCACAGTAGGCCACGTATTCCAGCCTCTCGCCTTTCTCCTCGTCCATGAGCCCTTCCAGACGTCAAAGGGGGAAATCAGGGGTAAACTATGCAGAAGCGTGGCTGCGATATTTCACTCTAAGCCGATGCGGGGAAAAGGACAAACCCGATCCCGTGAGCCAGTGGTCGTCAGCTTGGCCTTGCAGGCAGAAGCTTGAACCGGATCC
>MTNI01000220.1 GCA_002011415.1 Candidatus Acetothermia bacterium JdFR-47 | reverse complement strand
CGGAGCCGCCCAGGGAAAGGTGCAGACGTTCGCTCAGCTCCTCCGTTCCCGGTAGGGGGAACCGTGGGACCGGAAGCGTCACGTCAACGTTCACGTCACCGAGCAACGCCACCCTGGCCAAAGGTCC
Organism: Candidatus Acetothermia bacterium JdFR-47; assembly: GCA_002011415.1. Lineage (GTDB taxonomy): Bacteria > Bipolaricaulota > Bipolaricaulia > Bipolaricaulales > Bipolaricaulaceae > JdFR-47. Next base: position 19,703 of record MTNI01000220.1, on the reverse strand, counting down.
TGAGGTCACTCGCGCCGGTAGGGAACGCCGAGTGCCTTGGGGAAGCGCACCCGGCCGATGACGCCCGCCACGACGAGCAGGGTCACGACGTAGGGAATCATGGCCACGAACTGCCAGGGCACGACCTCCTTGATCCCCGGCAGGTTCGAGATCCAGATCGCCAGGGAGTCAAAGAAGCCGAAGATGAACCCCCCTACCAACGTGAGGAGGGGGTTGAGCCCGGAGAACACCACCGTGGCCAGGGCGATGAAGCCGCGGCCGGCGGCGATCTCCTTTGTGACTGAGCCCAACCACGACACGGACATGTAGGCCCCGGCAAGGCCCGCTAAGGCTGCCCCCACCGTGGTCGAGAGGAGGCGGATGAGCTCGACCCTGATGCCGGCCACGTCGGCNGCCTCCGGGTTTTCCCCCACCGCTTTGATGCGAAGGCCCAGCTGCGTTCGCGAAAGCACGAAGTGGATGATGAACGGCACGACGAGGGCCACCAGGATGATGGGGCTCAGGCCTCCCACCGGGGTGCGGATGGGGGAAACCTGGCAGGACCGCGGCACGGTGTGGAACCCCGGGGTGCCCAGGACCTGAAGGCCGAACGCCACGAACCCCAGGGCGAACAGGTTGATCCCCACCCCGGTGATCAGCTGGTTCCCCTTCCAGTAGACGTTGATGAGCCCGAACACGAGGCCGACGGCCACCCCGGTCCCGATCCCGATGAGGAGTCCTACCACTGCCCCTCCGCTCTCGGCTCCCAACGCCCCGGTGAACGCCGAAAGCAGCAGGATCCCCTCCAGTCCGATGTTGAACAGGCCGGCTGTCTCCCCGATCACCTCGCCAGCGGCGGTCAGGGTGATGGGCACCATGGCGTGGAGCGATATGAAAAAGAGGCTCCAGAAATAAGCGAGGTTCATGCCGCCCTCCTCCGCAAAAGACGCGATATGTGAAGGCGCATCACCCGGAAGATCCGCAAAAGCTCGGGGAGCGCCAGCGCCAACACGATCACGCCCTGTACCACCCGGACCATTTCCAAGGGGACCCCGGCGGTCATCTGCATCATCCGGGCTCCCGCTTCCAGGCCCCCGTAGAAGATGGCGGCGAAGATGATCCCNATGGGGTGGTTGCGGCCAATCATGGCCACCCCGATCCCGTTGAACCCGATGCCCGCGATCTGGCCGAGGCCGGAGTACAGGGCGTAAGTGGGCGGCCGACCCATGACTTGGGTCGCCCCGGCCAGGCCGGCCGTGAGCCCTCCCAGGGTGAACACGAGCAGGATGGTCTTCCACTCCTTCACCCCGGCGTAGCGGGCTGCGTCCGGGTTGAGNCCGGCTGCCCGGACCTCGTAGCCGGTCGCGGTATGCCAAAGCAGGAAGTAGATGAGGAAGGCGAGGAACACGGCCACGAAGATCCCGTAGGAGAGGTCGGTTCCGCGGATCAGGATCGGGAAGCGGCTGGTTTGGGCCACCGAGATCGTCTTCTCGCCCCGCACGGGGTCCACGAGCACGTTGGCCACGAGCCAAAATGCGAAGAAGTGGCCGATCCAGTTGAACATGATCGTGGAGATGACCTCGGACACCCCGCGGGCGGCCCGCAGGATNGCCGGCACCAGCCCCCACAGGGCCCCGGCGATCACGGCGAAGGCCAGAGCCACAAGGAGGTGGATCCCCACTGGGAGGCGGAACAGACTCGCCGCCACCGCGGCGAGTGCCCCCATGTAGAGCTGCCCCTCGGCCCCGATATTGAACAGGCCTGCCCTCGCCCCCACGGCGAAGGTGAGGGCGGTGAGGATGAGGGGGGTGGNGTTAGCGAGTGCCCCGGCGATCCCGTACACGTCGCCGAAGCTCCCCCGGAACAGGGCGATGTAGGCGGGGATGGGCCGGTACCCCCAGATGAGCATGAGGATCGCCCCCACCGCCAGCCCCACCAGGCCAGCGGTGATCGACTCCGCCACGGGACGCGTCCCGGCTCCCAGGCGTTTGATGATCGCAAGCGGGCTGCGCAGGCTCGGTTGGTTCATGAGGTCCCTTCCTTGAGGCCGCCCATGTACATCCCGACCGTCTCCCGGGAGAGCTCCCCAGGCCGGGCCACAGTGGTGAAACCGCCCTCGTACATGAACGCAACCCGGTCCGAGAGGTCGAGCACCTCGTCCAGGTCCGCGGACACGAGCAGGATGGCGCGGCCCTCGTCCCGCATCTCGAGGAGGAGGTCACGGATGAACTGGGTNGCCCCGATGTCCAAGCCCCGGGTGGGCTGGGCCGCCACTACCACTTTGGGCTCCTTGGAGAGCTCCCGCCCCACGATGAGCTTCTGCTGGTTGCCCCCCGACAGGCTCTTGGCAGGGGCGGTGAGTCCGATGGTCTGGATGTTGAACCTTTCCACCAAGGACTTGGCGTGCTCCCGGACCTTTCCCCACCGCAGGATCGACATCGGTCCCTGGAACTCAGGCGTCCGCTGGATCCCCAGGATGCTGTTCTCCATGACCGTGAACTGGAGGACGAGCCCGTACTTCCAGCGGTCCTCGGGCACGTGGGCCAGCCCCAGCCGGTACAGCTCGGTGGGGGGCTGGCCTACAATTTCTTTTCCCAACAGCTTTATCGATCCCCCCTCAACCGGGCGCAACCCGCAGATGGCCTCCACCAGCTCCGTCTGTCCGTTCCCCTCCACGCCAGCGATGCCGAAGATCTCCCCGGGGTAGACCTCGAAGGAGAGGTCCCGCACCGCCTCCTCGCCGGCGTCGGAGCGGACGCGGAGGTCGCGGACCACCAGCGCCGGNTCCTCCGCGCGGGGGCGCTCTGCGGCCCCCCCTGCCCGAGCCGTGATCTCCTCCGTGGAGAGTTCTACCGGCCGCCGGCCTTCGATCTTGAGCTCCTCCCCGATCATCATGCGGGCCAGTTCCTCGGCCGTGGTCTCGGCCGTGCGGACCTCGCCCACCATCTGTCCCCGCCTGAGCACGGCGATCCGGTCGGTGATGGCCAGGACCTCCTTGAGCTTGTGGGTGATGAGGACGACGGCCTTCCCCTGGTCCCGTAGCCGGCGCAGAAGGGCGAACAGCTCGTCCACCTCCGCTGGGGTGAGGACTGAGGTGGGCTCGTCTAGGATGAGGAGGTCCACGTTGCGGTAAAGGACTTTGAGGATCTCCACCCGCTGGCGTTCCCCCACGGCCAGCTTCTCCACCGGCACGTCCAAGGGCACCTGGAGGCCGGACTCTTCCATCAGGGCCTCCAGGCGCTCCCGCAGGTGAGCCAGCCGGATCCGGGACAGTGCCCTCGCCTCGCCCAAGGCCACGTTCTCCAGGGCGGTGAACGTGTCCACCAGGGCGAAGTGCTGGTGGACCATCCCGATCCCGAAGGCGAGCGCCTCCCGCGGGGAATGGAAGCGAACCGGCCCTTTGGGGGAGAGGACCCTCCCTTCGGTGGGGGGGAGAAGTCCGGACAGGATCTTGGTGAGGGTGGTCTTGCCGGCGCCGTTCTCCCCGAGCAGCCCCAAGATCTCCCCGGGGCGGATCTCGAGGTCCACCCCGCGAAGGGCCACCGTTCCGTCGGGGTAGATCTTTACGATGCCTTCAGCCCGAAGGAAATAGCCGTCGTGCGTCGGTGTGGTCATTGGAAAGAAACGAGGGGGAGGGGACAAAACCCTCCCCCTCGGCTGGGTNTCCTAACCCCTGGTCAGGGGATACTGCTCCCGTACCTGGAGCATCTCGTCCCTGGTCTCCGGCTTGGGCACGGAGATCTCTCCGGCCACGATCAACTCTTCAAGCTCGTCGATTGCCCTCCAGATCCAAGTGGGGATTGAGGCACGCACACGGGCCCAGTTGGCCGCAATCTCCGGCTTCTCCTCAGCCGAGATGGCCCCGGCGCCGATGCCGAAGTCGGCGAAGTCGAGGAGGTCTATGAAGCGGGAGATGCCCACGCCGCGGTTCTTGAGGCCCAGGCTCAGGAGCCCGCCTTCGAAGGCCCCCTCGTGCACCAACCGGATGGCGGTGTAGCAGCCCACGTCCACGCGCTTCATCATGGAGGCAATGACCTTGTTGCCGTTACCCATCCAGTCCTGGTTGGCGTCCACGCCGATCATGAACGGAGGTCCGGCCTCGCGTCCCTCCTGCTCGAGCTTGGCGGTCACCGCTTCCAGGATCCCGATTCCCAAGGGACCGGCCACGTTGTAGACTGCCACCGCCCCCTGCTCCAGCTGGGCCTCGGCTGCGGCCTTACCCTTGGCGATGTCGGAGAAGGTCCCGGTGTACACGTACAGCAGGCCCACGTCGGGCTGCTCCCCGGTCTCCTCGGCGTACTTCTTGAGCCCCCAGTCGACCCCGAATCGGTAGCCGGCCTCGAAGTGGTACAGGACAGGGATTTCGATCCCGAGCACTACCCCGACGTAGGGGTAGCCGAAGTAGGCTGCGAGCATCCCAGCCAAGGCCCCTACCAGTGCGGAACCTTCCTGCTCCTCGAAGATGATGGAAAGGACGTTAGGCTGGTCCACAACCGCATCGATGATGGCGAAATTCTGGTCGGGAAACTCAGGCGCCACTTGGTTTAGGGCGTCGGCGAGGAGGAATCCTACGCAAATGATGAGGTCGAATTGTCGAGACCGGGCTGCGTTTCGAATGTTGGGAAGATAATCCGCTGCTGTCGCCGACTGAATGACTGCCAAGTCCCATCCGAACTCGGCAATGGCCTCTTCTGTTCCCTTAAATCCCATATCGTTGAAGGAAAGATCACCGCGGCCGCCCACGTCCAGGATGAGAGCCACCCTGGCTGAAAGTGCGGGGACCGATAGGAGAAACGCCGCCACCACAAGGACACCGACCCACCTACGCACAACAATCACCCCTCCTTGAGGGCCTCCAGCCCTCAGATTTATAGCATTCTACCTGGCTCATCTCGGCCAGACAAACCGGGGAGGAGTACAATTCTGGGTTATGAAAAACATGACTAGCGCGCTGGTTTGCGTGATCTTGGGCGTCTCCACGTGGGGGCTAGGAGCCCTGGGGCCAGCCAAGCTAGGAGCGGAGCTCGCCAAGCTCCTTACCGCGCTCGCTCCCGTGGAGATCTACCGGCAGGGTGTTTTGCTCATGGTACTTTCGGGGACGGCGGAGCCAGACGCGGAGGGCGCCCTGAGCGCTTTGGACGAGCTCGAAGCGCGGTTGGGGGAACTGGTCCAGCTTCTTGCCGATGATCCCATGTGGGAAGGGACATATGCTGAGCTGGCGGGGGCGAGGAAGGGGGTGGAGCAGGCCCGGGCTGTGCTTTCGGCAGCTCTCCCACAGGGGCTTGCGGCCCTTCCCGAGGAGGAGCGTGATGCCGTGGTGGAGGCCCTGGGGCAGGTCCGCAAGTCCCTGGAGCAGGTGGTGCTTGTCGCCACCGAGGAGGCCGGGGACGAGGAGCTGGGGTGGCCGTTCCAGGTGGCGTTTTTGGCGCAGACGGTGCTCCTCTCCCCCTCCCCTCTGTACTTGAGGATCGGGGAGGATTGGCAGGGTTTCCTTTCTCAGGGCTTGCCCCAGGATGTCCCCCCGGGGAGCGTGGAGGCCTTAAATACGTTGTTTGCTCTTTCGAATCGCACGCTGACCGAGGAAGAGGAGGACGAGGCCCGGCAGGCTGCCCAGCTACTTTTGGACTTGCTGTTGAGCCTTGAGGGGGGCGAGGGAGGGGGATGATCCCCCTCCCTCGCGGAACCGAGGCTCCCCGGGCGGGAAAGGGAGCCAAGTAAGAGGGTTCAGTTCCCACGTGCCCCGCCGATTCGAACGGCAGCCTTGCGGACCGGGGCGCTTGGGCGTTTCCTCAATCTCTGCCATCCCCCTTGGCCCCGGTCCGGGGGGTCGGAAACCCCGCTTGGCCGGCACCTCGCCTTTGGGCACGTGGCCATAACCTCACTAGCAAGTACACAGCAGTGGGGGATGAGGTTACAGGACGTAGGACACTCCCCGAGAGGGGGTTTGTCGGCCAAGCAAGGGACAAGCGCCGCTCTTACTCCGGCAGGCGGGCGATGCGCCAGTACTCCCAGACCGTGGTGAGCAGGCGGTCGAAGTCCTCGGGGGAGGCGGGCTTGTTCAAAAAGCCGGCGGCACCGGAGTCATACGCCCGGACCATTTCCTCCTCGTTGGTGGAGACCGTGAGCACTACCACCGGGATCTTGCGCAGTCGCTCATCTTTCTTGATCTCCCCGAGTACGTCCATCCCCGACTTCTTGGGGAGGCGCAGGTCGAGGAGAATCAGGTTAGGTCGGGGGGCATCGGCGTATTCGCCTTTCCTGAACAGGAACTTAAGGGCTTCTTCCCCGTCCTTGGCCCAGTGGAGGTCGTACCTGACCCCCGCCTTTTCCAGCGACCTCACCGATCGCTCGATGAGTTCGTAGTCGAGCGGGTCGTCTTCCACCACCAAGATAACCATCCGGCGTTCAATGGGCATGGTTTTCCACCCCTTTTCTCACGGGCACCTTGGGCAGGGTAAAGTAGAACGTGCTGCCCTTTCCCACCTCTGACTCAACCCAAATCCGCCCACCATGTTCCTCCACGATCCTTCTGCAGATGGCCAGGCCCGCGCCCGTGCCCTCCTTGCTGGGATCGAGTTGCTCAAAAATCCCGAATATCTTTTCCCGATATTCCGCTTCGATTCCAGGACCGTTGTCCCGCACGTAGAAGAGGTAGGAGTCGTTTTCGGCTTCCTTCCATCCCACCTCGACGACCGGCAGGGCTTTGTCGTTGAACTTCACCGCGTTGTGGATGAGGTTGGAGAAGAGCTCGGCAAGCAGGGTGGGAACTCCCCACACCACTGGCAGATCGTCTGGCAAACGCAGGTTCACCCCGATCAACGCCGAAGCCAGGTCCTCTTTCGTCTCCTTCAGCAAGCGCCTCAAGTCTACCCGGTCGAAGGCGGAGGGGTTGAGGCGGATGGAGGAGAAGTGCGACAGGTCCTCGATTAGCCTGTCCATGTTGAGCAAGCGTCCCTGCACTTTCTCCAGGTCCTCCCTCACCCCAGGCGGCAGCTCCCCATTACAGTGGGAGAGGATCATCTTCACGTAGCCCAGGGCGGTGCGGGCGGGCTTGCGCAGGTCATGGGACACGGCGGTGTTGAACTCCTTGAGCTTGGCGTTGACCTCCTCTAGCTGCCGGGTCTGCTCGCGCAGTTCCTCCTCCAGGCGTTTGAGCTCGGTGATGTCCGCGTAATAGTCGATGCGTCCGCCCCGATAGCGTTCTGTTTCGATGGGAATGGAGCGGTACTGGAGCACCCGCTCTTTCCTCCCCGGTCCCGGGCGCACCCGCACGGTCTCCCCTTCGATGGGCTCACCACGTTTGTACGCCTCCCGCACTAGGTGTGCGAACTCGTGTGGCTCCTCGAACACGTGGACGAACCTCGCCAGGGCCCGTATGGCCGGAACCCCGATGAGTTCGTCNCGGCTTATCCCGAAGAACTCCTCCACCGCCCGGTTGGCCCACAACACATGGCCCTGTCGGTCCATGAGCAGCACCCCGAGGTCAAGGGTATCGATCCCGTCCTCGATGAGATACCGGTAGCGAGCCTCCTCTTCGGCGATGCGCCGCTCCAGGGCCACCACCTCGCTGCGGTCGCGAGCCTCCACCACCGCCACTCGACCGGTAACCCGTTTGGCCTGAAGTTCAACCGGGACCGACCTTTTGCCCTCGGACACGAACCGGACCTCGACGCCTCTCACCTCGCCCCGCTCGAATAAAAGCTCCAGTTCCGCTTTGAACCGGCCGATGTCCTGAGGGTGTACGTACTCAGTGAGGTGCAGGGTGCGCTTGTGGGGCCAGCCCAGGAGCTCCCGGGAGGCGCGGTTCCGGCGGAGCACGTTGCCCTCTCGGTCCGTCACGTGGACGATGTTCAGGGAGTTCTCGAACACCTCCTCCCCATAGCACACCTCCACCCGCTTGTTGACCGCACGGCTACGCGTCCGACGTCGCCACACGTACTCGAGCCCCAGGGAGATCAGGGCCACGCCCGCCAAAAGTAGGGTTGTCGCCGCTCCCAGGACGGCTGGTTTGCTGACCAGGGTGGGCAACGCCAGGGCCACGCTGGCAGCAGTCCCGACGAGGGCCCCCGGCCACCCCAGCGTGAGCGCTGCAGCAGCGAGCGGGATCGATAGCAGGATGAACGTGAGCGGCAGGGAGAGGTAGCCAGCGAGGCCAAACAACAAACCCGCTGCCGCTGCGTAGACCGCCGCCGCGAAGAGCAGACGGTCCCGCCGAACCTTGCCCCGTCTCCTTCTTGTTCTCCTCATGTTCGTTATGTACCTCGAGGGAGGGTGCACCATGGACGGGAGTTAGGCCAAGGACACCGATCACCGCCCCCCTAGCCCTTTGTCGGAAAGACGCTTCTAGATAATGACGGCGTCGTCCACTTCCACAGCGAACGGTTCCATCAGACGCCTGAGGTACTCCTCCTTGAGCACGTTGATTTTGCGGTTGTCGAGGGAGATGATCCCCCGTGACTCCAGCTCCCCTAGGGTGCGGATAGCGGTTTTGGAGGAAACGCCGGCCATCTCGGCGAGCTCGCTGCGGGAGAGCTCGATCCCAGAGCGGCCCAGGGCCAAGATGAGACGGGCCAGGCGTTCCTTGCTGGAGGCGTATGAGCGTTCGGCCAATTTGTTCTGGAAGGCCTTTATCTCGAGGGAGAGGCGCTCGAAAAACCGGAAGATCACCTTGGGATGATGCTCCAGGAAGTAGAAGAAATCGCCTCGTTCGATGAACCCCACCGTGGAGGGGACCAGGGTCTTGGCATAGGCGTTGTGCACGCCCTTGTCGAACAGGGTGGTTTCACCCAGGAGCCCCCCCGGCCCCACGATCTTGAGGATCTGGGACTTCCCCTTGGCGGATCGCTTTACAACCTTCACCGCCCCGGAGAAGACGAGGTAGAACCCGAACGCGGGTGCCCCCTCCATGTAGATGAGCTCGTCTGCCCCGTAGTCGATCTGCCTGACGAGCTTACCAAGCTTTTCCAGATCCTCCGGTTTGAGGTCCGCGAATACTCTAAAATCTTTAAGTTCGACCATCCCCCTCACCCAACGCGCAGTCTACCGGATTACACCTGTCCTCGTCAAATGTTCTTGACTTGCCCCCGGTCAGCCATAGAATTGGCGAGAAGGCCGGGGTGGCGGAATTGGTAGACGCGCTGGACTCAGGATCCAGTGGGGCCTTCACCCCGTGTGGGTTCGAGTCCCACCCCCGGCACCAATCATGACCCCAAGAAGTCGCGCGGCTTTTTGGGGGCTCCTTGTCCGGGGGCCTCACGGAAATCCCGGGATTTCCGTGAGGTGGTACGAGTGACCCTGAGCGAGGCCCTGGCTGCCCTGGGCCGGGGCGACACCAGCGTTTCCGAGCTCGTGGCATCCCTGTGGCGCAGGATCGAAGAGTTAGAGCCCTCCGTCCACGCTTTTGTCTCCTTGGGGGATCCGGAAGACCTAGTACGAAATGCCAATTCCCTTTCCCAGCGCCCCCTGCGGGGCCTTCCCATCGCGGTGAAGGACAACCTCGCTACCCTTGACTTTCCAACCACCTGTGGCTCCCGGATCCTCACGGGTTTTCGGCCCCCGTTCGACGCCACGGTAGTAGCGCGGCTCAAGGCCGCCGGGGCCCAGGTGCAGGGGAAGACGAACCTGGATGAGTTCGCCATGGGTTCCTCCACGGAGCACTCAGCGTTTGGTCCCACCCGTAACCCTTATGATTTTGACCGGGTGCCCGGCGGCTCCTCGGGGGGCTCGGCCGCGGCCGTGGCCGCAGGCGAAGCCTTGGCCGCCCTGGGGACCGACACCGGGGGATCCGTGCGTCAGCCCGCTGCCCTGTGCGGGGTGGTGGGCCTCCGGCCCACCTACGGGCGCGTCTCCCGCTGGGGCTTGGTGGCGTTCGCCTCCTCTTTGGACACGGTTGGGGTGCTGGCGCGGAGCGTGCGCGACGCGGCCCTGATCATGTCCATCATCGCCGGGCACGATCCTCGCGACGCCACTTCCCTTCCTCTTCCTTCTCAGGATTACACCCAGGGGCTAGGGGAAGACCTCACAGGGATGCGGATCGGCCTCCCCCGGGAGTACGTGCCAGAGGAGCTTTCAACGGAGGCCCGGGGGCTCGTCGAGCGGTGGTGCGAGGCTGCTCGAGACCTCGGGGCAGAGGTGGTTGAGCTTTCCCTTCCGCTTACGGAGTACGCCTTGCCTACCTACTACCTTATTTCCTCGGCTGAGGCATCGGCGAACTTGGCCCGTTACGACGGGGTGCGGTACGGCCTGCGGGTGATGGGCGAGCGGGTGGCAGAGATGATGGCCGCGACCCGCACCGCGGGCTTTGGCCGGGAGGTGAAGCGCCGCATCGCCCTGGGCACCTTTGCCCTGTCCGCAGGCTACTACGACCAGTACTACGGCAAGGCCCAACGTGTGCGCACGCTGATCGCCAGGGAGTTCGAGGAGGCGTTTGCGAAGGTGGACCTGATCATAGGGCCCACCTCCCCCACCCCGGCGTTCCGCATCGGAGAGAAGGAAGACCCGATCAGCATGTACCTCTCGGACGTGTTCACGCTCCCTTCCGCCTTGGCCGGCTTGCCCGCGATCTCCATCCCTGGGGGGGAGGTGGAGGGACTGCCGTTTGGACTCCAGCTCATCGGTCCTCGGCTGTCGGAGGAAAAGCTCCTCCGGGCCGCCCACGCTTTGGAAAGGGCCCTGTCCTAGATCGCTTTCGCTAGGACCCCAAGGAGCACGCAGGCCCCGCACAGGATCCACAGGCGGACCACGACCTTCGGCTCCGGCCAGTTCGCCCCGGGGAGGAAGTGTGGCCACGGGACGTCCCCCGCTTCGAGGTGATGGTGCAGGGGTGACATCTTAAGCAGGCGTTTCCCCGTGAGCTTGAACGAGGCCACCTGCAGGATCACCGACAGGGCCTCGAGCACGAACAGTCCTCCCAGGATGGGGAGGAGAAACACCATCCCCCCGGAAAACGCGATCCCGAAGAGAAGCCCTCCCAGTCCCATGGAACCCACGTCCCCGAGGAACGCCCCCGCGGGGTAAGCGTTCACCCATAGGAACCCCCCCACCGCTCCGGCGGAGAGGAGGGAGAGCCCGGCGAGGTCTTCTTGGCCCCGGACCAGCGGAAGAAGGCCTAGAAGGACGATGAGCACCGCCCCCGGAGCCAGGCCGTCCAAGCCGTCCGTCAGGTTCACCGCGTTGGTGGTTCCCCAGAACGCGGTGAGAAGGAGGAGAAAGAGCGCCCACGGGGGAAGGGAGACGAGGGAAAACTTAAACGGGGAAAAGGGGACCAGGACTTCCACGTCGGGCAAGAGGGGCACGAGGGCGAACAGGAGGGCCGCTGCCCCTGCCCCGAGGAGGAGCTTATGGGCGGGGGCGAGTCCCAGGGAGGTGCGCCGTCTTTGGGACAGGAGATCGTCGAGGAGACCAATTCCCCCGGCGAGCCAGGTGGCGGCGAGCGCAAACCACGCCCGGGGCATGGAGTGGAAACTCAGAGCCCAAGCGAGGAGCACTGCCAGTGTGAGGGCGGAAAGCGGCACGATCCCGGCCATGGTGGGGGTCCCGGCCTTGGCAGTGTGGGCCATCGGCCTTCGGGGCGGATGTACTGACCGACCCTGATCATGCGGGCGAAGAGCTGCGTTCCCCAAGCCACGAGTGGAATTTCAAACAGCGTCAGGAGCACGATGGGCCAGCTCACTTAAGCCTCCACCGTGAGGGAGCGAAGATCCCGCGGGTAGCGGGTGAGGACCTCGGCGCCGTCTTCGGTGATGAGCACCGTGTCCGAGTGGCGAAAGCCCCCTAGGCCGGGGACGTACACCCCGGGCTCGATGGAGAAGACCTGCCCTGGCCGCATCTCCCCTTGTGCGAACGCGTCGATGTAGGGCGGCTCGTGTCCCTCCCAGCCCAGGTGGTGGCCGGTGTGGTGGCGGAGGTAGCGCCCCAGGCCCTCGGCGAGGAGCACCCCTCGCACCCGCCGGTCCACCTCCCGCAGCGGCACCCCGGGTCCGCAGGCGGAGAGGCCCGCCTCTTGGGCGCGCTGCATGGCGGAGAAAAAGCGAGTTTGCTCTGGCGTGGGTTTCCCTAGGATCAAGGTGCGCTCGAGCTCCACCGAGTAGCCGAAAACCTCCACCCCCACCCCAGAGATCAAGACGTCCCCCGCTTGCAGTGTCCGTTCACGGCTCATGGCGTGGGGGAGGGCGCTTCGGGCGCCGGAGATGATCCCTGCCGATACCGGGGTGCCTCCGCGCAGGAACCCCCCGTACCCCTCCCCCATCGCCGCCAGGAACTCCTGGGAAGCCTGGGCCGAGACTTGGATTGAGAGGGAGAGCTCCCGTTCTCCGGGCCGGATGGCCTCTTGGAGGAGCCGGTGAGCCCGGTCGGCCCACTCGGCGGAGACTCGAAGCAGCTCTATCTCCTCGGGGAATTTGACCTGCCAACTTCCCTCCACCAAAGCGGGGTCTATCTCCACCACGGTTCCGGGGAGGAGTTCGGAAAGCTGGGGGCCTTCATAGCCGTAGCGGCGGCCCCAGCCAGGGGCATCGGCGATAAGCCTTTTCAGGCCGAGCCCCTTCAGGCGTCGGGCCAGGTAAGAGAGCGGAGGTGCTGGTCCTGGGTACTCGAAGTACCGCCACACCTCCCCGATGGTCGGGACCCTGGAGGCAGCATCCCATTCCACTCCGGGCACGAACGCGTAGGGATCCCCGGCCCGCGGCACCAGCAAGGCAAGCGGCCGCTCGGTGGGGAGGGTGAAGTAACCTGTGAGCCAGGCGATGGCTTGTGGGGAGAAGAGCACCGCCCCGTCGGCCCCTCGGGAGGCAAGATCACCCTGCAGGCGCTCGATGCGGGCCCGGAAGACCTTTTGGGCTAGGGCTTCCACCGCCACTCCCCCTCCCCCGAGAGCAGGGCCTCCCTTACCTTGCCCGGGTCCCCTCCCGAAAGCACGTGCTCCAGGGCCAGGAAGAGCTGGTATCCGGAAAGGAGGGCGATCCTGTGCTCCAAGCAGCCCCGCCGGACAGCCTCCGACCACTGAGGCCCACGCCGGCGGGGATCGAGGCGCGGCTCGGCCACCGTCACCAGAACCCCGTGGGCATCCCTCCCGCCCTCCGTGCGCAGGCGGTCGAGGGCGAGGACCAGGGCCCGGTGTTCCTCCGGCCCCACGGGGCCGGAGAGGGACAAGGCCACCCGTACCAGGGCCGTTCCCTCCTCTCCTCGGGCCAGGAGCGTTCCCTCCTCAGCCGGCTCGCAGGAGAACTCGAGGCGCTCCAGGGCCGCCTGCACGGCGGCGAGGAGCCCTTGCACCCCGCGGGGGTAGAGGAGCCCCTTCAGGGCGTCGTAACCCTCTTGAACGGTCCTGAGTTCCTCCTCCTTCCTCTTCAGGCGCTCGCGCTCTTCTTCCAAGGCGGAAAGCTCGCTTGTGATCTCCTCTTCCCCGGGAAGGCGGTAGCGGGCGAGCCACTTCGGGGCCCCGGCGGCAAGGGGCGCGGACAGGATCGCTCCCAGGGCGGGGAGGAGGAGCTCCCCAGAGANCTGAGGATCCGCTCCGGGGAAGGCGGGGAGGAAGATGAGGCGGCCTGCTCCCACCGGCACGTCCCAGGCCAGCACGTCCCCCACCCGATTTTTCGCGAGCACCCTCCCGAAAGCGGAGAGTGGCGCCCCCAAGGAGGAGACGAGCACAGCCTCGTACCCCAAGCCGCGTAGCGATTCAAGGTACGGGGAAAAAGGGTGGGCGGGCTCCACCCAGGAGATGTCCCGTCCCCGGCGGGGGATGAACTTGAGCCCCTGGGGCAGCACTAGGTGATGCGGGTCGGAGACCAGGGAGAGTCGGGGGAGGAGGGCATAAGGTGTGAACCGATGGGGAGGGGAGCTCGCGATCTCTACCCCGTCGTCGGGCGGGCGAACCCGGATGACCACTGCACCCCCGCCGCGTTGAAGGAGAGCGGTGAGTTCCTCCCTCCTTACAGTGAACAACCGTTCCAGGGCCCGGGAAAGCCCCAGGTCCCGGCCTGGATACAGGCGCCATACCCCGTCGCCCTCAAGCTGCGCGTGGCCACGCCACAGGTCCGGGATGGAAGCAGGATCGATCAGGACCGCGTCGAAGCTCGCCAGGGAGTCGGCATGGGGAAGCTCCGCCCGGGTCACCCCGGGGCCGTCCACGTCCCAGCCCAGCGCCAAGACCCTCATATCGGGCATTGTACGGGGGCGGCCTAGGCGAGCCAATCGATGCCGCCTGGATTACACTGAAAGGGGTATGTACTGGGGCAAAGTGCGAACATGCTGGGGGACGTTCCACGCCGCGTGGGAGGAAGGGAAGCTGTGTGCCCTCTTCTTCCCGGATCAGCCCCCGCCTCAGGGAAAAAGAAGGCGCTCGCCACTCCTTTTCGAACTCGGGCGGCAGCTCGATGCCTACTTCCAAGGGGAGCTGAGGTCGTTCGACGTGCCGCTACGCCTCCGGGGAACCCGTTTTCAGCTCGCCGTATGGGGAGCGCTCCAGGAGATCCCGTACGGACAGGCGGTGACCTATGGGGAGCTGGCAGAGCTGGTGGGAAGGCCCCGCGCGGCCCGGGCGGTGGGCAGGGCGGTGGGGACCAACCCCTTGCCCATCCTCGTTCCCTGTCACCGGGTGGTCGCCGCTGGAGGACTGGGAGGCTATGGGCCCGGGCCCTCTTGGAAGGAGAGACTCCTCGCCCTGGAGGGGTGGAAGAGAGGGAAATGAGGGTGGCCCGGAGGGATCCGAGCCACCCTCAAGCAGGCCCCCGCAGCTAGGAGCCGCCCTCCAACGCCTCTATGGTCGTGCTGTAGAACACGATCCGGACGTGCTCGGTGTAGGTGAGGGCGGTCCCTATCCGGAAGTTGATGCTGGGCACAAACGGACCTGAGTAACCCTCCGGTGTCCCCACTACAAACGGGTTGGAGAGAGGGTTGACCATGAACTGCCTGAGGTGCACGAACCCAGGCGACCGCTCCAGGTCCCCGTCACCGTCCACGTCGAGCTTCAGGTCCATGTAGATGGAGGACGCCCCCGTGACCTGGAATGTGTAGGTGACCCGGCCCGAGACCACCGATCCTTCGAACACGAGTTTCCAGCCTTCGTCGGTGGGCTCCGGGATGAGGCCCAAGGGTGAGGGCCCGGCTTCGGTGCTCACCCCCACGAAGGTGCCGTCGGTGCGGAGTTCGATGCGGAAGGCGTGTGGCGTGGTCCAAGTGGAGGCCCCGTTCACCGTGATGTGCCAGGTGTCCGTGCCCCACACGTAGATGCCGGGGACCCCGTCCATAGGCGGCATCCCCGGCGGGCCAGCGAACACCACTTGTACTGGCTGACTGGTTTGACTTGTGGCGCCTTGGTTATCGGTTACGTACAGGGTGACCGTGTAGATGCCAGAGGTGTAATACGTCCCCGTGACCACGGGGCCAAAGTGGTCCACCAGGCCGTCCCCGTCCAGGTCCCATTGGTAGCTCGTGATCGCCCCGTCCGGATCGTAGGAGGACGTGGCGTCAAACGTGACCGGGATCCCCACGACGGGGAGGGGTGGGCTCACCGTGAACTGGGCCACCGGCGGCTGATTGACAGCGAGCACCGTCACCGACTGCGTAGTCTGGCCAGAGGCACCTTCGTTGTCGGTGACCACCAAGCGCACGGGATGCGTGCCGGCGGCGGTGAACTGGTAGAACACCACTTGGCCGTTTGCGTCGAATATCCCGTCGCCGTTGAAGTCCCACTGGTAGCTCGTGATCGTCCCATCGGGATCATAGGATGCCGAGGCGTCGAACTGGATCCACTGGCCGGGCTGCGGGCTCGCCGGAGAGAAGGTGAACTGGGCCACCGGCGGCTGGTTGGCCGCGATGGGGGTGAGGGTGACGTTGAGGGTGCGGGTGCGACCCTGCATGATGAATACCCGGGCCGTGTAGTCCTCGTAGCCCGCCTTGCGGATGAGGATGTCGTGGAAGCCCTGCACCAGGGTCAGGGTCCTCGGGGTCCAGCCCCGGAAGATGCCGTCCACGTAAAGCCTGGCGAGTGAGGGCACGGTGGTGACCTGCAGGGTCCCGTAGCCGGGTGCGGTTCCGGAGACCACCTCGAACGAGGTGAAGTCGAACGCCCTGTTCGTCGGCTCTGGGATCAGCCCCTGGATTTGAACCTGGAGCTGGGCTCGCCAGCTCTCCGGGTCGTCCCCNAACAAGGGGAAGGGGATGCTGATCGAGAAGCCGCCGGAGAGTGCGGGGACGGGTTGCGTGGTGGCCATGATTTGGAGCCACTCGGTGCCCGTGGGGCTGTCAGGNGCGAACCCGAACTGGTACCCCTTGCCCGGACTGGGGATGGTGTGGGTACCGGCCTGGAAGAAGTTGTTTGGTTCGTAATAGTTGGGGAGGAGCAAGGTGACCTTCCCCTCCGGGTCGATGTCCCAGATGTAGACGTATGCGTCCTGGTTGAGCTCGAAGTGGATCCGCACCTTTTCTTGAAGCGTGTAAACGGGTTTGTCCACCCAGATGCGGACCGAAAGGCCCTCCGGCTCCGGGGGTTCAATGATGATCCCCAGGGGCTCTACCTGGGCGAAGGCCANGGCAGAGAGGGCGAGCACTACCGCTCCTAAGAGCACCGTTTTTCGCATAACTACCTCCTTTCCGGATTAAGGGCCAGCCTGGTGATCTCCTGCATCAAGGCCGGCGACAGCACTGCTAAAAGTGGGTTCACCACCTGGGAGGGCAAAACGGACCCGCTCAGGCGCGTGAGCCTCATCCGCACAAGCGCTTCCATCCCAGCCCCGTCGGCTGGGTTTCCCCCTGCGATCAGGAAGTCCCCTATCGCCCACGCCGTCTCCAAGATCACCTTCGCCGAGGGAGACGGGGTTGGGACAGTGGAGCGATAGCCAGGGGGAGGTGACTCCGGGACCAGCCTCTGGCCGGTGAGGACGTCCCGGGTTGCCTCAAGTAGGGCAAGCCGCAGCCTGAGTATCCCCGTCACTTCCGGCCAGGGGCGCGACAAGCGTATCCCCTTGAGGGCCTCGTTGAGCAATGGGTCGACGATGAACTCCCCGGCCANCGCATGAAGCACGATCAAGAGGACCTCTTCCGTCTGCTCCGGCGGAAGGGTGGCACATTCTTGGAGGAATGGGAGGGCGACCCCGGGGGTGAGTCGCCCCTCGGCCATGGCGGCCGTCATCTCACCCGTGAGGTCCAGTTTGAGCTCGGTGGGGATCGGCATGCTCTGGAGGAACGCGAGTACCTCCGCGGGGCCCACGGCTGGCGCCAGGGGCACCTGTCCCCAGGTCGCCGTCCCCAGGGCCAAGAGCAGGACGGGAAGAAAGAGCTTCGTCATGCTCCACCTCCTGTCCCCACGTACCGCACGGAGGCGTACTCGCCGAAGCTGCGCACATACTCGTCCGCCTGGGGATCCTGGCCGATCCAGCGCCCGTCTACCACGAACGCGTACTCATAGCGTCCCGGGGGAAGATCGAGGACCGTGGTCCAGATCCCGTCCCCGTCGGGGTCAGACAGGGGAACCGGTTGCCAGGCGGAGAAATCTCCTACTACGGCCACGGAGTGGGCACCGGGGTCGACCACCGCGAACAGGGTGCCACCTTGCGCGTGGGCGGGGAGCGGCAGCGGGGNGGGGGTCAAGATCCGGCCGAGGAGGAAGCCCAGCGTCAAGGCCAAGGTCACGCCTCCAGCAAATGCAAGGCGCGGGGACAGCTTCGGCAGCCCCAGCCCGTGTAGCAGCCTTTCCCAGACGGAAAGCCGCTGTTGCCTTCCGGCGAGCTGGGCGATGACCTTTTTTTCCAGGTCCTCCAAGTGGGGACGGGCCGCCTCGATCTCCGCGGAAAACGCCTCCCGGATCCGGTCGTCAAGGTCACGAGACCACATCAGGGATCACCCCTCGTTCGGCCAGGCGGGCACGTACCAGCGCCCGGCCGCGGTGGAGTCGGGTTTTCACGGTCCCGAGCCTCAAGCCCAGAATTTGCGCTATTTCTGCTAGGTCNAGTTCGTGCCAGTACCTCAGGACCATGGGAGCACGGTAGGTCTCGGGCAGAGACCATACCACCTCACGTACCGCCTCCTCCATTTCCTCTTTCCACACCGCATCGGCGGGGTCGGGNGCCTGATGAAGGCGAGGGAGCGGATCGTGGCGACGACGCCGGCGGAGCATGTTCTTGGCCACGTTCGCGGTGACGGTGAGGAGCCAGGTGGAGAACTTGCGCGAGAGGTCATAGCGGTCGAGGCGCTCGTAGGCACGGATGAACGCCTCTTGGGTGGCGTCTTCGGCGTCGGCCCGGTTTCTCAGNATCGAGAGGGCCACGCCGAACACCGCTTCCTTGTATCTACGCACGATCTCCCCCCATGCTTCGAGATCACCGTCCAAGCTCCGCTGCACGAGCTCCAGTTCTCCGGGGAACAACCCCGCCTCCTTCCACTCCAATATACACTTCGGTTGGGAGGTGGGTTTCCTGGGACACTTGTCCCCCGGGTTTCGGACGGACCCCCCTCGCTTCCGGCCCCCAGGTCCTGAGGCATCGCGGGAACCTTCGCTAAGGTGGTCATGCTAGACTGATTTCAAGGAGGGAAGAGATGCGAAAGAAGCTTTTGGCGGGAATGCTCCTGTTAAGCTTGGCCATNGGCCTCGTCGCCTGCCGAGGTTTTTTCACCCAGGCCCCGGTCGCTGTGCTGAAGTACACGCCACAGGGGTTGTTTGAGGCGCCCATCACCGTGACCTTCGACCTCTCGGACTCCACTGACCCGGACGGGACCATCGTGGCCTACACCTTGGACTTCGGGGATGGAAGTACACCGGCCACCGGGACGGACATCACGGTTCCGGTGGTCCACAAGTACGAGGCCGAGGGCACCTATACGGCCACGCTCGAGGTGGAGGACAACGCGGGAAAGAAGGATCAGGACTCGGTAGTGATCACCGTGCTTGCGCCGCGGGTCTACTTCTCCTCGGACCGCAACGGTTGGCGNCAGATCTTCCGGGTGAAGTTGGACGGCACAGAGGAAGAGGGACTTTGGTTCGGCGATATAACCCCAGCCTTGAACTGGAACACCCGCGACAAGCTGGCCGTGTCCTTCTGGGACGGCGGTGATTGGGACATCGGGGTGGCGGATGTGAGCGACCTGGCCCTCGAGCACTTGAACACTCAGACNTATTCCGAGATCCAGCCCACCTGGTACTACGACGGCTCCAAGATCGCCTTCGCCTCCGATCAATCGGGGAACTGGGAGATCTGGACCGTGGAGTACCCGTGGGGGCTCGCCAGCACCATGTCCCAGCTCACGGTGCAGACCCCGTACTGGGCCCTGTCGCCCTCATACTCGCCNACAAGCGGCGACCTGGTGTTCGTCTCCAACAAGGGGACGGCGGGCGCGGCCAACGGCGGATCAGCACTGTGGATCTGGCGCGCGGGCCAGCCTGCCCCTGAGGTCCTGTACGACTCCGCGGGGCACGACGGCGCCATCGACCCTGGCCTCGGGATCGTGGCCGGCCTTCCCGCCGACGGAGGGCTCTCCACCCCGGCCTGGTCGCCAGACGGGACNAAGATCGCCTTCACCTCCGACCAGGGGGGTGACCTCGACATCTACGTGATCAACGCCGACGGGACTGGGGTTCANAACCTGAACGCTTTCTGTGGCGGCACGCCCAACACCACTGCGGACGAGTTNGATCCCTGGTGGGTGGAGACGGGCGACGCCATCGCCTTCGTCCGGTACGACGGGGCGAACTATCACGTGTACTTGGTAAACCTGAACACCGGCACGGTGAC
>MTNI01000227.1 GCA_002011415.1 Candidatus Acetothermia bacterium JdFR-47 | reverse complement strand
GGCATCGTCGCGTTCGTGAAGGACCTGGCCACGGGTAAAGAACCCCTGCACAAGGACCCCATCTACATCGCCGACGATCGCGGCAACAAAACCGTGGAGGCGGCGCTCCTGTTCACCGACGCCATGGACGAGGAGATCTTCTCGTTCGCCAACAACATCAACACCCGGGAGGGGGGCACTCACCTCACCGGCTTCAGGGCCGCCCTCACCCGGGTGTTCAACGACTACGCCCGGGAGAAACGGTTGCTCCGCCAGAAGGACGGGAGCATCCCGGGGGAGGCGATCCGGGAAGGCCTCGTGGCCATCGTGTCGGTAAAGCTCCAACAGCCCGAGTTCGAGGGGCAGACCAAGACCAAGCTCGGAAACCCCGAGATGCGGGCCTACGTGGAAGAGGTGGTACGGGAGCAGCTTACCCAGTACCTCTCGAAGAACCCGGGGGTGGCCCGGGCGATCATCGAGAAGTCCATCACCGCCCACCGGGCACGCCTGGCAGCGGCCAAGGCCAGGAAGCTGGTGCGCAGAAAAGGCGCCCTCCTTTCCAACGGCCTCCCCGGCAAGCTCGCCGACTGCACCAGCACTGATCCCGCGAAGTCGGAGCTGTTCATCGTGGAGGGCGACTCGGCCGGGGGCTCGGCCAAACAGGGCCGAGATCGTGCCTTCCAGGCCATCCTGCCCCTGCGAGGGTAAGGTCCTAAACGTGGAGAAGGCGCGCCTCTCCAAGCTCCTCGATAACCAAGAGCTGCGGGCGATCATCACCGCCCTCGGCACCGGGATTCGGGAGGAATTCGACCTTGCGAAGCTCCGGTACCACAAGATCATCCTCATGGCAGATGCCGACGTAGACGGNGCCCANATCAGGACACTGCTCCTCACGTTCTTCTTCCGCTACCTCAGGCCCCTCATCGAAAACGGGTACGTTTACATCGCCCAGGCGCCCCTGTACCTGGTGCAGAAGGGGAAGCAGCGCATTTACCTTTACTCCGACGAGGAACTCCAGGAGTTCCGCTCTAAGGAGAACGGGAAGTTCGCGGTGCGCCGGTTCAAGGGGCTGGGGGAGATGAACCCGGAGGAGCTGTGGGAGACCACGATGAACCCTGACACCCGCATTCTGAAGCAGGTCACGATCCGGGACGCCTTGGAGGCAGACGAGATCTTCACCACCCTCATGGGCCAGGACGTGGCCTCCCGCCGGGACTTCATCCGCGAGAACGCCCACCGGGTGGCCGTCCTCGACATCTGAGCGCCGCGCTTCTCCGGGGAAGGGGGACAAGCCGATGATCGAGCGATACGCGCTTGCGCCGATGAAGGATTTATGGACCCTCCCGGCCCAGTACCGGCGGTGGCTCGATGTGGAGCTCGCCGCCCTTTCTGCCCTGGAGGAGCTGGGCGAGGTGCCCTCCGGCACCACCGCGGCCGTTCGGAAAAAGGCGAGGATCGACGTGGACAGGATTCTCGCCATCGAGCGGGAGGTGGGACACGACCTTATCGCCTTCCTCACCGCCGTGGAGGAGAGCGTGGGGCCGGAAGGGCGCTACCTCCACTTCGGCCTTACCTCCTCCGACGTCAAGGACACCGCCCTGGCCCTCGCCATCCGGGACGCGCTGGAAATCGTCCTTGCCAAAGCGAAGGCCCTCGCGGAGGCGCTGTGGGCCCTGGCCCAGCGACACCGGGAGACCCCCATCATCGGCCGCACTCACGGCCAGTACGCCGAGCCCACCACGTTCGGACTCAAGGTCCTGGCCTGGTACGACGAGCTCCTGCGGGTGAGAGCGCGCCTCGAGCGGGCGAGGGAGACGATCTCGGTGGGCAAGCTCTCGGGCGCGGTGGGGACCCATGCCCACTTCCCCCCGGAGGCCGAGACCCGGGCCCTGGTCCAACTAGGCCTTGNCCCCTGCCCGGTGACCACTCAGGTCATCCCCCGGGACCGCCACGCTGAGGTGCTGTTCGCCCTGGCCTCCGCGGCCTCCCTGGTGGAGGTGATCGCNCTGGAAGTGCGGCATCTTGCGCGCTCGGAGGTGGCCGAGGTGGCCGAAGGCCGCCCCGAGGGCTCCTCGGCCATGCCCCACAAGCAAAACCCCATCCTTTCCGAGAGGCTGTGTGGACTAGCGCGCATCCTGCGGGCCACCGTTGCCCCGTCCTTGGAAGACAACGCCCTGTGGCACGAGCGGGACATGTCCCACTCCTCGGTGGAGCGGATCCTGTTTCCCCAGAGCTTCATCCTCGTCGACTACATGCTCAAGGGGGCCACAGAGCTCATCGAAAACCTGCGGGTCTTCCCGGAGCGGATGCTCGCGAGGATCATCTCCGCCCGGGNGCTCCCCTTCTCCGAGGGGCTGCTCTTGGCACTGGTGAAAAAGGGGATGCCAAGGAAGGAGGCCCACGCCCTGGTGCGGCGCCTGGCCGCGGAGGCGGAGCGGGAGGAGAAGGACCTCCAGGAAGTCGCCGGCAGCCACCCCGTGGTGGCAAAGCTCCTCTCCCCTGAAGAGCTCGCGGCCGCCTTCGACCTCAGAGCAGCGCTGCGCAGGGTAGATGAGATCTTCCGCCGCGTGCCGCCGCCCGGTTAGCCCGCTATAATCCCCACCGGGATCCGCGATGAACATGGTCAAAAGCGCCATCGCCCGCCGCATCATCCTGCCCCTTTAGGGGCAGGAAAAGCTGTTTTCAAACGCCGTAGTGCAAAGACTAAGGTGCGGAGGGCGTTTTTCGTTTGGTGACCAAAAAAGGAGGGACCGGTGGGGTTCCGTAAACTCGAAAGCGACCCGCGCCGCAGGGAACAGGCGGTGCTCAAGTTCTGGGAGGAAGGACGCGTGTTCGAGCGCTCCCTGGAGCGCAGGAAGGGCGGCCAGAAGTACGTGTTCTACGAGGGGCCGCCCACGGCCAACGGCCGGCCACACTTCGGGCATCTTTTGCCGCGCATTTACAAGGACCTGTTCCCCCGCTACAAGACCATGCGGGGGTATTTCGTCAGGCGCAAGGCGGGCTGGGACTGCCACGGCCTTCCGGTGGAGCTCGAGGTGGAAAAGGAGCTCGGCATCAAGACCAAGGCCGAGATCGAGCAGTACGGGATAGAGAACTTCGTGGAACGATGCAAGGCCTCGGTGCACAAGTACATAAAGGCCTGGGAGGACATGATCCGCCGCATGGGCTTCTGGATCGACCTTGCGCACCCCTACATCACCTACACCGACGACTACATCGAGACCCTGTGGTGGGAACTGAAGGTGATCCACGAGCAGGGGCTCCTCTACCGGGGCCACAAGATCCTGCCCTACTGCCCCAGGTGCGGGACGCCCCTTTCCTCCCACGAGGTGGCCCAGGGGTACCGGAACGTAGAAGACCCTTCGGTGTTCGTGCTCATGCCCCTCGCCGATGATCCGGAAAAGGCCTTCCTCGTCTGGACCACCACCCCTTGGACCCTGCCCGCCAACGTGGCCCTAGCCGTGGACCCCACCGCCACCTACGTGGAGGTAGAGCATGAGGGGAAGACCCTTATCTTGGCCCGGCCGCGTCTCGCCGCCGTGCTGGGAGAGGAGGTCAAGGTAGTGCGGGAGCACTCCGGAGCGGACCTGGTGGGGCTTCGCTACCAGCCCCTCTACCCCCTGGCCGAGGGCGAGGGAAAGGCCTATCAGGTAGTGGGAGCGGACTTCGTCACCATGGAGGACGGCACTGGGATCGTGCACATAGCCCCGGCCTTCGGTGAGGAGGACTACGAGCTCGGCAGGGCGGAGGGGCTCCCGTTCGTGCAGCCTGTAGACCGGGCCGGCAGGTTCACGGACGACTTCCCCTTGGCACAAGGCATGTTCGTCAAAGAGGCCGACCCCCTGATCATCGAGGACCTCAAGGCCCGGGGATGGCTCCTGCGTGCCGAGACCTACGCCCACGATTATCCGTTCTGCTGGCGCTGCGATACACCGCTCCTCTACTACGCCATCGACTCCTGGTTCATCGCCTCCACCGCCCGACAGCACGAGATCATCGCCGAAAACGAGCGGGTGAACTGGTATCCCGAACACGTGGGCCGAGGGCGGTTCGGCGATTTCCTCCGCTCCATGCGCGACTGGGCCCTGTCCCGAGATCGATTCTGGGGCACGCCGCTTCCGGTCTGGATCTGTCAGGAATGCGGGGCGCTCAGAGTGATTGGCTCCCGGGCCGAGCTTGTAGAACACGCCCTAGACCCGGAGCTTGCTCGCACCGTGGAGCTACACCGTCCGTACGTAGACCGGGTGGAGCTCCGCTGCGACTGCGGGGGCACCATGCAGCGCGTACCCCATGTGCTAGACACCTGGTTCGATTCCGGCTCCATGCACACCGCCCAATGGCATTACCCGTTCGAGAACGAAGAGCTGTTCAAGGAGTCCTATCCGGCCGACTTCATCTGCGAGGCCCTGGACCAGACCCGGGGCTGGTTCTACACCTTGCTCGTGACCGGCGTCCTCGTCCACGGGAAGACCCCGTACCGGAACGTCCTCGTCACCGGCATGGGCCTGGATGCCCAGGGACAGAAGATGAGTAAGTCCCGGGGGAACGTCCTCGATCCCCTGCCCATCGCGGACCAGCACGGGGCCGACGCCGTGCGCTGGTATCTCATCTCGGACTCCGCCCCCTGGACCGTGCGCCGGATTGACCCCCAAGGGGTGGCCAAGGCCCGGTTCGGGTTCNTGGAGACGGTGCGTAACTCGCATGATTTCTTCGCCTTGTACGCCGGGATCGACGGCTTCAACCCCGAGGAGGATCAGGTGCCCCCCTCAGCCCGGCCGGCCTTGGACCGCTGGCTCTGCTCGCGCCTGTCCGCCACCGTGGATGGGGTCACCCGGGCCCTCGACGCCTACGATGTGGTAGGAGCATGCAGCGCGATCTCGCGGTTCGTGGACGACCTCTCCAACTGGTACATCCGCCTGTCCCGGCCCCGGTTCTGGGGGAAGGGGATGACCGAGGACAAGCTCTCCGCCTATCACACCCTCTACGAGACCCTGAGGGCTTTGGCTCTGCTCCTCGCCCCCTTTACCCCTTTTCTTGCCGAGGCGATGTGGGCCTCGCTCCGCCGAGATGGGGATCCGGAATCGGTGCACCTGGCGGACTGGCCGGAGGTCGGAGCCCGCGACGAGCCCCTGGAGCAAGCGATGCAAAGGGTGAGGGACGTGGCGTCCTTGGGCTTGGCCGCCCGGAACCTGGCCAAGATCAAGGTGCGCCAGCCCCTTTCGGCCCTNTACGTGGTGAAGAAGCCCGGGGACGAGGCTATCCCGGAGGAGCTGTGGGCCCTGGCCAAGGCGGAGCTCAACGTGCGGGCCCTCGAGCTCGTGGACGATCTCGTNCGCTTCCAGGTGCCCAGGCTCTCACCCGACTTCCGGAAGCTGGGGCCGCGTCTGGGGGCCCTGGCCCAAAAGGCGGCGGCGGCCATCTCCGCGGCCGACCACCGGGCCCTGTGGGAGAGCCTCTCTGGACGGGGTCGGGCGACCATCCAGGTGGAAGGGAAAGAAGTGGAGCTCACCCCCGAGGACGTTAACGTCTCCTGGGAGGCGGCCGAAGGGTTCGTGGTACTTGCCGAGCCCGAGGGGGAGATCGCCCTGGACGTGCGGCTCGACGACGAGCTGCGGGCCGAGGGCGACTTCCGGGAGCTCGTGCACCGGATTCAGCTGGCGAGGAAGGAAGCCGGCTTCGAGGTCACGGACCGGATAGAGGTCGCCTACCAGGGGGAGCTCTCCGAGATCTTCTCCCGGTTCGCGGAGCGCGTAAAGGAAGAGGTGCTTGCGGTCTCGCTCCGGGAGGGGGAGCTTCCGGAGGCGGAGCACGAAGTGGAACTTGAGGTCCACGGCCGCCGGGGGAAGGTGGCCTTGAAGCGAGTGAGCAGGGGATGAACCGCTTCCGGATCCACCGCCTTCCCGAGGTGGGGTCCACAAACGACCTCGTCAAGGAGGCTCCGGTCTGGACCGTGATCGTGGCGGAAAGGCAGACCCGGGGGCGGGGGAGGCTGGGACGCAAGTGGTACTCGCCGCCTGGAGGCCTGTGGCTCTCGGCGGCGATCCCTCCCCCGATCCCGGCCCAGGGGACCGTGGCCCGGAAGGTAGCCGGGGCCTTGAGCGATGTNACCGGGCTTCCGATCCGCTACGAGCCGCCGAACGATCTCGTCCTTGCGGGACGTAAGCTGGGAGGGGTGCTGGTGGAGGGGGTGTTCCAAGGGAGGGAGCCCGTCAAGGCGGTGATCGGGGTGGGGGTCAACGTGAACAATCCGGCTCGGGAGCTTCCGTCCCCCTTGAATCGGCAGGCCATCTCCCTCTCCGACGCTTTCGGCTTCCCCCAGGAGATGGAGAAGATCCTGAGGGCAGTGCTCTCCGGGATCGAAAGAGCGTTTGAGGAGGCAAAATGCCAGCCATCGCGGTGATCGGCGCCCAGTGGGGCGACGAGGCAAAGGGGAAGATTGTCCACTTCCTAGCGCGGGAGGCGGACCTGGCGGTGCGCTTCAACGGCGGCCCCAACGCCGGGCACACAGTGCAGGACTCTTTCGGGGTGGTTCAGCTTCATCTCATACCGGCCGGGGCGCTCAGGAAAGGCTGTTCAGGGGTGNTGGCCCACGGGGTGGTGGTGGACCCCTGGGTGTTTCGCGAGGAGCTCGCGGGGCTCCGCGAGCAGGGGCGCTCGCGGCCGGAGGTCTTCCTCTCTAGCCGCGCCCACCTCATCCTCCCTCACCANCGGCTGCGAGAGGAGCTGGAGGGCACCGCGGGGCGCTTGGGCACCACCCGGCGGGGGATCGGCCCCACCTATCAGGATCGGGTGGCAAGACGCGGCCTCAGGCTCGGCGACCTCGCGGATCGGGAAGCGGTGAGGGAGCACCTCGTCTCCGCCCACGAGGAGTTGAAAAGGCGCTACGGCCAAGCGNACTTCGACCCCGCTCAGGTGGCGGAGGAGCTGGCACGCTTCTATGAGGAGACGAAGGAGAGGATCGTCGACACCCGGGCCCTGGTGGCAAGCGCCCTGGCGGATGGGAGAAGCGTCATCTTCGAGGGGGCACAGGGGACCCTCCTCGACCTGGATCTGGGAACGTACCCCTATGTGACCTCCTCCACCACCACGGTGCACGGGATCGGCTGGGGGGTGGGGGTGGCCCTGCCACCCTCCGCCCGGGTGATNGGGGTGGCCAAGGCGTATACCACCCGGGTGGGGGAGGGGCCATTCCCTACGGAGGACCAAGGCGAGATAGGGACCCTGCTTCGCGAGCGGGGTAAGGAGTACGGGGCCACCACCGGCAGGCCCCGGCGCTGCGGTTGGCTGGACCTCGTGGCCCTGCGCTATGCCTGCGAGGTGAACGGCTTCACAGAGCTCGTCCTCACCAAGCTCGATGTCCTCTCGGGGTTCCCCGAGATCAAGGTGTGTGTGGCCTACCGGATCGAAGGCGGCCGGGTAGAGGAGTTCCCTGGCTCCCTAGCGGAGCTCCGCAAGGCCGAGCCTGTGTACGAACGCCTCCCAGGCTGGGAGGAGGACATCCGCGGGGCCCGCGAGGACTCGGACCTACCTCCGGCTGCCCGGGACTACCTCGCCTTCGTGGAGGAGACGGTGGGGGTTAAGGTGAGCCTGGTCGGCGTGGGGGCAAGCGAAGAGGAGATCGTAGTTCGTTGAGGAGTGGACGTAGCTTTCATATAATCGCACCCTGCGAGGAGGCAGACGATGCAGAAGACCTACATGGCCAAAAAAGAAGACGCTGGTGTTACTTTTCGCCGGGAATGGTATGTGGTCGACGCCACCGGAGTGCCACTTGGGAGGCTCGCCTCCAAGATAGCCACTATCTTGCAGGGGAAACACAAGCCCACTTACACCCCCCACTTCGACGTAGGGGATTACGTGATCGTGGTCAACGCGGAGAAGGTCAAGCTGACGGGAAAGAAGTTGGATCAGAAGCTTTACTACCGGCACACAGGCTACATCGGGCACCTCTATAGCATGCCCTATCGGAAGCTCATCGCGCGCCGCCCCGAGCTCCCCATAAAGCTCGCCGTCCGGAGGATGCTTCCCAAGAACAAGCTTGGCCGCCGCATGCTGCGCAAGCTCAAGGTCTACGCTGGACCTGACCATCCCCATCAGGCACAGAGACCCACCTCCATTTCCCTGTAACCCGCGTGGGGCNAGAAGGCCCCACGGCGAGGTGATCTTGGTCACCCTGCTCCCAGACAAACTGTGGGCAGGGTGACCTCTTCTTTCCTGGGGAAGCGAGAGCCCCTCCGCTACCCTCCACCTTGAGACGTTAGGTGCGACATAACCGGGGATATCCCGGTGATCGCCAGCCGCCCCGACGTGAAGGGGGGTGATTGGGGTTACAGACAAGGGATGGGGCGACATGTTAGACTGGAACGAGCTTGCGAAAGACATTGAGTTTAAGGAGGTAAATATGGTGAGGAAGATCAGCCTGTGGGCCTTGGCGGTCCTGCTCGCCGCGTTGCCCCTGTCAGCACAGGGGTATTTCACGGTGACGCAGGGCTCCGTCCAGGCCGTCGTNGAACCCCTGGCCGGGACTCAAACGGCTGAGGAGTTCTACGGATACGATGGGACGCAGTTCCGCACCACCAACCCGCTTGCGGAAGCCTACACCATCGTCATGTTCCTATACCGCGATCCAAGCGGACAACTTTATCTGTTCATCATCAACGACGCGGGCGAGCCAGGGGCCGGTGGGTCCGTCCAGTTCTCGATCCAGGGGGTGCCCCCTGGGGCCGATTTCATCCTCCAGGATGACCCGGCCAATATAGACCCCAACGACGTTTACGATATCGTCGGCGGGCGCGTCGCTTGGGTATGGGGTGACCCCCGCACCGACGGTGGGGTGTTGGGCCCCTTGGGCACGGACTTCGCGATCACCCTTACTCCGGGCGTCATAACCGGCGTCCAGCGCGTCGTGTTCAAGTACGGGGACCCAGGCTCCCCCCAGAGCGTGGAGCTCAATCTCTTCGATCCCATCGTCATCCAGGGCACGACCAACCAACCCCCCACCGCCAGCCTGTACATCAGCCCGGCTGAGCCCCGAGCCCGGCAAGAGGTCACGTTCGACGCCTCCGCCAGCTACGATCCCGACGGTCAGATCGTCGAGTACCGCTGGGACTTCGATGGCGATGGCGTGGTCGACCTTACCACCACGGACCCGACCGTCAGCTTCACCTACTCCTCCGGGGGGAGCTACAACGTAAGNCTCACCCTGGTGGACGATGTGGGAGCGACCACCACCTACACTTATCCGCTTTACGTCTCCGCCATCACCGTGGTCGCCACCCGCTCCATCTCCACCATGACCGCTCTGCCCGGGTACACCTTCCGGGTTACGGTGCGCATCCATACCGATCAGGATCTGGTCGGGGCCGGACTGGAGGAGGACATCCCGGTGGGCTGGGAGCTCACNCCGGTGGAGAACGGCGGCGCGGTGTTCAAGCGCCCCACCACCCAATGGGTGTTCCTGGACACCATTCGCGCCGGGACCGACAGGGTGATCACCTATGACCTCACGGTGCCCAAGTCGGAGCTTTTGGCCTCGATCCGGTTGCCCCAGCAGTTCTGCATCAAGGGCGTCTTCCAGGCCAAGGTACCGGACATCGTGGTGGAGGTCGGAGGCGAGTCCTGCGTCATCGTGGACGACTGCCTGCCGGTGAAGGAGGCCATCGCCCACCTCATCCCGGCCTCGGCCCCTGGGGAAGAGGACAAAATCGACCTCAGGCTCTCCGAGGCCGTCACCGCTGCCCAGCTCACCCGGGCCGGGGAGCTATGGCGCACCGAGCGGCCGGTGGTGGGCACGTGCGGCGAGAGGATCGACCTCGAGACCCTGAAGCTCATCACCGCCTACGCCAAGGCCTGCGTGCCGGTTGACCAGCCGCTCCCCGACATGCCCACTCCCAACGTGTCCGCCTACCGCACCATCCTCGCCCCCATCCCCTGTGAGGGGGTCGTGATCGGTTTTTACGACCCCAACGGACAGCCGCTCGGCAACAAGTTCACAGTCAAGGTGGAGATCACCACCGACCGGGACGTGTTCGGCGTTGGTCTGGAAGAGGACNTGCCCGTGGGCTGGCGGGTGACCCCGATCGAGAACGACGGGTTCATCTACAAAGCCAGCAGCAACGAATGGGCCCTCACTGACACCCTCCGGGCCGGCGAGACCCGCACCATCATCTATGAGGTCGAGGTCCCGCCCACCACCACCGTGGAGGCAACTCCGCCGGACGGCTGCCGGGTCCTCTCGAGCGAGATGGTCGTAGGCCGGGTGGACACCGGGCACCCCTGCGTGGAGATGGAAGTCGCGGGGCAGAACCGAGTGGACCTCACCGATTGCCTGTCGGTGATCGTGGCCATCTCGCGGTGGGACGTGACCCGGGACACCATCGACCTTTCGCTCTCGGACAAGATCACGTTCCAGCAGGTCCAGCGGGCCATCGCCTTCTGGCTTGAGGACGAGGTGGTGCCGCGCACCTGCGGAAACGGCAAGGTGACCTTCGAGCTCATAAAGGAGATCATCGCCCGGTGGCTGAGTGACACCCCCATCTGCGAGCCCCTTCCCGGGGCGACCCCGGACATATGTGAGGGGCGCTAGCTGGGACGCCGGGCTGATCTTCCTCTCACCTTGTATGACGACTTCGGTGGGGGCTGGACCTCCGGCCCCCACCGATTGCTCTGGATGAGGAGGGGACAATGCTTAAGGTGATTATTCCTGCGGTACTCTTGGCATACGCGGCCTTGGGGCTGGCAGGCGATGTAATGCTCGTGTCGGAGACCTTCATCCCCACCCCGGGGACCGAGGTCGAGTTCCAGGTGTTGGGTGCACCGGCGGGGGCGAGCTTCAACTGGGATTTCAAAGGCGANGGCGTCGTGGACCTGACCTCCGGGGAGCCGCGGGCCCGCTGGGTGATGTCGGAGGGCTACCAGGAGGTGGCTGTCCAGGTCCTGAAGGACGGAGCTCCCTTTGCCTCCGCCCGGGTGGCGATCGTGGCGGATGACCGCCTCGGCGCGTTCCGCACGGCCACCGTGGCCGAAGGTGGGGCGGTGGACGTGCTCCTCACCCTGCGGGCCAAGGTCCACCTAGTCGCNCCGGGGATTGAGGAGAGTGTCCCCNCTGGCTGGGCCCTCGAGGTGATCGACGACGGCGGGACCCTGTACCGGCTGGGGGATGNCTTGCAAGCGATATGGCCTTTGGAGCTCTGGCCCGGGGACGAGGTAAGCCTGAGGTACAGGCTCTATCCCCCTGCTCCTGGAAGCGCGGCCCGTCTCTCCGGGATCGCCAGTGCTTACGGAGATCAGGGACGCGTTGTGGTCCCCATCGCCGGCACCCTCATCGTTCCCTAGGGAAGGCAGCGGCCCACAACTGCGCGAAGGCTCGCTCCAAAGGCTGCGCCAAGGCCGGGGCGACGAGGAAGGCGACCCCGGCCTCGACATTTCTGGCCAGGGAGTAATAAGTCCAGTTCGCCGAGGACACGAGCACATCCCGCCCGTCCACGACCAGGCACTTGGCGTGCGTGGTCACCCCAGTGGGATCGAACCGCACCTCGATCCCGCTTAAGCTGAGGTAGGCGGCGGCCAGGCGGTTGGCCTGGGCAAGCTCGGCGAACTCCTCCCCACCCTCGAGAAGCACCTGCACCGCCACTCCCCTCCGGGCTGCCCCGATGAGCGCCTCCACCAGCGCGTTCGAGGGACTGTCGGGGTATTGGGGGTAATAGCCAAGGCGATAAAGCAGGAGGCAAACCCGCTCCCGGGCCCGCGAGAGGAGCTTTGGGATCGCCTCGGCGTGTAGTCCCGCCTCGGGGAGGTCGAGCAAGGGAAGGGCGGCCGGCTCCGGCCACGGGGGACCGGGGAGGGTGGGCCGTGGGGAGAGGTCCCCCGCCCACANTAACTCGAAGAACTCCGCAAGCACTGCAGCGAGCTCAGGGGCATCCACCGCCAAGTCAACCTGCACGGAGCGCTCCAAGGCGGAATAGGTCCAGTGGGTAGACCCGAGCACGCACCAGCGGCCGTCGATCACGAGGAACTTCGNGTGCAGGGTCACCTCGGGATCGTCCCAGCNCACNTCTGCTCCGGCCCCCNGCAGGTAATCCGCCGCACCCTCCTGTTCCGGAAGCGGCCGCTCATCCCCCCGCCGCTCCAACAGCACCCGNACTTCCACCCCTCGCTGGGCNGCGTCGGCCAGCGCAGAGAGGAGCGGCCACGTGCTGCCATCCTGATACAGCCGACAATCGGAAAGAGAGACCAAGACGTACTCCTGGGCCGCCGTGATGAGCGAGGGGACGTAGGCGAGGTAGGCGGGGCTCTCCGGCTCGCTGACCAGGGGCACCACCGGGAACGCAAGCGTCCACCCGAACCAGGCAAGCGAGAGAAACACGATAGCGACCCGTACCATCGAGAGGTATGATACCCCCTAGTAAGGAGGGACGATGGGGAGAAAACTAAATCCGAAAGAGCTGCGCCGTCGCTGCGATCCGGCTCGGTTCGACTTCACCACCACGGAGGAACTGGAGCCCTTGCAGGGCATCATCGGTCAGGACAGGGCCATGGAGGCCCTGCGGGTAGGGCTCAGGATCAAAGACCCCCGCAATCGCTACAACGTGTTCGTCACCGGCACCTCAGGGCTGGGCAAGACGTCGGCCGTGGCTCACTTCCTCAAGGAGCTCTCGCGCCGCGAGCCCCCACCCCCGGACATCTGCTACGTGCACAACTTCCAGGTCCCCCATCGCCCCCGCTACCTCCTGCTCCCGGCAGGAAAGGGCCAAGAGCTCCGGCAGGATATGGACCGGTGCATAGATTTCCTGCGCCGCGAGCTCCCCAAGGTGCTCGAGTCGGACGAGTTCAAGGCCCAGGCCAAAGATGAACGCGAGAAGTTCGTGGCCAAGAGGGAGGAGCTGTTCAAGCGGCTTGAGGAAAGGGCCAAAGCGCTGGGCTTCGCCATCCAGCGGACCCCGGTCGGCATCAACACCATTCCCTTGAAGCCGGACGGAACCCCCTACTCCCAAGAAGAATACGAGGCCCTCTCCGAGGAGGAGCAGGCCGCGATCCTAAAGCGCCAGGAGGAGCTGCAGGAGGCCATCCGCGAGACCTTCCAGCGCCTGGGCGAGATCGAGGAGGAGTGGCAGGAAGCCCGGCGTCAGCTCACCAAACGGGCGGTGCAGTTCCTCATCGAGCCCCGGTTCGCCCAGCTCCGGGCCAAGTACGCGGGGCTCGAGCGGGTGCAAGTGTTCCTCAAGGAAGCCCAAGCGGACATCATAGAGAACGTGGAGGAGCTCCAGGCCGCCAACAAAAAGCCCTCCATCCCCATCCCCGTGCCTGGGACCAGCGACCCCTACCAACGCTATCGGGTGAACGTGATCGTGGACAACTCGGGGCTCGCGGGCGCTCCGGTAGTGGTAGAGGAAAACGCCACTTACACGAACCTGTTCGGCACGGTGGAGCGGCGGGTCCAGTTCGGGGTGGTGACCACGGACTTCACCCAGATCCGGGCCGGCTCCCTCCACCGGGCCAACGGCGGGTACTTGGTGCTCTCGGCCGCCAACCTCCTCCGATTCTGGATGAGCTGGGAGGCCCTCAAGATCGCCCTGAAGACCAGGGAGATCAGGATCGAAGACCCAGCTCAGATGCTGGGCCTGGCCTCAACAGAGGGCCTCAGGCCTGAGCCAGTGCCTCTGGACCTCAAAGTGATCATCATCGGCTCGCCATACCTCTATTACCTCCTGCACCACTACGATGAGGACTTCCCCAAGCTCTTCACCATTCGTTCTGACTTCGACGTGGAGATGGACTGGTCGAGCGAGGCCGAAGAGGCTGTGGCCCGCTTCATCCGCGCCCGTCAGCTTGAGGACCCGGGGATCCTGCCGTTCTCCCCGTCCGGGGTGGCCAAGGTGGTGGAGCACGCTGGCGAACTCGCCGGGAGCCAGAAGAAGCTCTCCACCCGGTTTGCCAGCCTATCAGCGTTGGTCCGGGAGGCGAGCTTCTGGGCCCGGGAGGAGGGGGCCAGCGTGGTAGAGGACCGCCACGTGCGGCTGGCCATCGAGAAAGGGCGGTCCCGGCACTCGCTGCTCGCGGAGAAAGTGCGCGAGTGGATCGCCCGCGGCAAAATCATCGTGGACGTGGAGGGCGCCAAGGTAGGCCAGGTGAACGGCCTCGCCGTCATTGACCTCGGGGACTTCGCGTTCGGAAAGCCGTCCCGGATCACCGCCAACGTGTTCACCGGCAAAGACGGGGTGGTGGACATCGAGCGTGAGGCCGAACTCGGGGGGAAGATCCACACCAAGGGCGTCATGATCCTGAAGGGATACCTGGGCGCCAAGTTCGCAACCCACAGCCCACTTTCGCTCTCGGCGAGCATCGCCTTCGAACAATCCTACTCTCTGGTAGACGGGGACTCGGCCTCCGCGGCCGAGCTCTACGCCCTGCTCTCGAGCCTGTCCGGGGTGCCCTTGAAGCAGGGAATCGCGGTGACCGGCTCGGTGGACCAGAAGGGACGGCTCCAGCCCATCGGCGGGGTTAACGAGAAGATCGAGGGTCATTTCCTCGTGTGCAAGGCCTTGGGCCTCTCCGGCGAGCAGGGCGTGATCATCCCCGAGGGCAACGTGGACGACCTCATGCTTCCCGAGGAGATCGTGGAGGCAGTGGAGGAGGGAAAGTTCCACATCTGGGCCGTGGGAACAGTAGAGGAGGGGATCGAGATCCTCTCCGGGATGCCGGCCGGGACCCCGGACGAGGAGGGGAACTACCCGGAGGGGACGCTGTTTCACCTCGTACAGGCCAGGCTCGCCGAGCTCCGGAAACAGCTCAAGGCCGAGGAGGCCGAGGAGAAGGAGGAGGGTTAGCGCTCCGCAGCCAGCGCCTCCAGGGCCCGCCACAGAGTAAAGTAGTCGGCCCGCGGGTTCCAGAAGAGGTACCCGTCGGTCCCCATCTCCTCCGCTGCCCTGATCTGGGCGGCGATGTACTCGGGCAGTGTCATCCAGGGCGGGACGTCCATGTCGAAGGCCTGAAGGTAGGGCCTCATGGGCGTTTCCACCCTCTCCATCCCGTGCTCGAGCGCCCGCTTGATGGTGCCGTAGGGGTCGTCCTTGAGGGATTGCTCCACGTAGTGGGAGGGGTAGAGCATGGGGGAAAAGAGGTCTACGTACTTAGCCATCCCCTCCAGGTGCTGGCCGATGGGGTCGATGCGCCGAGCGTTCCACGGCCAAAGGACCCGCCCGAACACGTCCACCGATAGGGTTACCGACAGGACCTCTCGCATCCGGGCCAAAAACCGCTCCAGCGCCAGGCACCGGTCCGTGTAGTCGTTGCCGATCCCGCCGTCGTCCGGGAACCGCACGTAATCGAGCTGCACTTCGTCAAAGCCCAGTGAGGCAAGCTCCCGGGCGATCGCGAGATTGTAGTCCACGGCAGCCTCCTCGGTGGGCAGGACCCAGGGAGCCGTGGGGGAGCCGAGGTGTCGGGAGAGCACTGGGTCGTAGAACACAACCTGACGGGCGATGGCGTACATCCCCCGGGCGTGGATCTCGGAGAGGATCGTCGGCAAATCCAGCCTCGGCGCCACCGCCCCGATCTCGTGGGCCAGCCTCACCTCGGTGTCGTAGCACACCTCGCCGTGCATGTTCTTGACGTTCACCACCACCGCGTCCAGGCCGTGGGCGGCGAGCTGGTCCAGCACCGCGGTGAGGGCACCGGGGCGAGCCAGGGCATAGGAGGTAAGGTACACACCTCGCCTCCCGTGAAACGAAGGTTTCTCTACCGGCGCGGCGGCCGGGGGGACGTCGGGGGCCGGGGCGGTCCCCTGCCAGCCGAGCCCGATGACGGCCACGGCGAGGAACAGTGCCCCCAGGCCCGCTTTGTTTCTCCTGCCCATGGACGATCATGATAGTTGAGGCAGGCCGCGGTGGCGGTGACCTGGTTCTCTCTGCAAGTGGACCTTGTCCCCGAAGATCGACCTGGTTAGCATGACCCTATGTCCGTGAGGTTCACCGTAGACGGCCGTACCTTCTCCGCCCAGGGGTTTCTGTTTGACAAAGACGGGACCCTACTCGCCTTCGACCACTGGCTCTCGGTGATGCGCGAGCGAGCCCGTAGGCTGGGAAAGCACCTTGAACTTTCGACTCGTGAGATAGAAGCCCTCCTCCGGTTCATGGGCGTCGACCCCAAAACCGGCTGTGCCCTGCCCCAGGGGATCATCCACCTGCCCCGTTGCGACGCAGAGGCTCAGGTGGCCGCGTACCTCGCGGGGCGCCTATCCGTTCCGGAGGCCGAGGCGGTGGTGGCGGACGTCTTCCAGGAAGTGGACCAGGAGTTCCCGTTCGAGCGCTATATAAGGCCCGCGCCCGGCGCGGAAGAGCTGCTTGTGGCCCTGCGCAGGGCCGGGGCCCGGGTGGCAGTGGTGACCCACGACTCCGCCGCCGCGGCCAAACGGCATCTTGCCGCCTTGGGTTGGGCTGGACTGGTGGACACCGTGGTGGGGACGGATATCTGTCCCGCGCGCAAGCCTGCCCCGGAACCGGTGCTCAAGGCGTGCGCCGCCCTGGATGTTCCCCCTGAGCAGGGAGTGATGGTGGGCGACTCCCCAAATGACCTCCTGGCCGGCCGCAACGCTGGCTGTCTCCTGGCAGTGGGTGTGCTCACCGGACTGGGCCGGCCAGAGGAGCTTTCCCCTTTGGCCGACATCCTCCTCCCCNACCTCTCGGAAATCAGATTGATCTAGTCCCGATCCCAACATACTTCCCAGAGCGGGGGGACTTCGTCCCTTGGTAGACATTCGAACCTAATGTCTACGGGTGGCCACTATGTGGCATAACCAAGGTGCGGGCCGCGGAAGCGTCCCGACAAAGGCAAACCCGTCGCGAGGCGGGGGCGCAAAGCCACGGGTCTCTCTGAGACAGCCGGGCTGCCGAAGGACGGTGATGGAAGATGAAAAAGACATTCCTGATCGCGGCCATTCTTCTAACCCTCTTCTCTGGTTCCCTGCTTGCCGCACAGGCAAGCGCAGTGGTGAGGATCACTTGGACGGTGCTCCCATTCGCTGTCATCTCCCTGGATGGGGGAGAAGACTACAGTGAGTCCATTTCGGTAGTCACGGAGATCCCCGAGCCCACCCCTCTTGACCTCGCTCGGGGCTATATAGAGATCCCAGAGGCCGTGACCCTGCAGGTCATGAGCAACACGCACTGGACAGTGCTCGTTCAGGCCCTTTCCCCCACCTTGGGAACCAGCTACGACGGCACGTTCACCTGGCCAGTGGAGAACCTTGCCGTGGGCGTGGCTGGCGACTACGTGACGGTCTCGATGATCCCCCAGCCTATCGCTGAAGGTAAGAACGGAAAGTACACACTCGCGGTGGACTACCGGGTAAACGTCCCCGCGGACGGGGTGCCCGAGGGTGACTACAAAGCAGTTCTGCTCTACACGGTGACCACCGACTAAGATATAAGGCCTTCGGACTTGCNGTCAGCCGGAGCCCGCCCTAAAAGGGCGGGCTATGTTTTTCACAGCAGCCACAGCCCTGCCAGGGCGGCCAAGGACAAGGCAACGAGGCTGGGGCGGAGAAGTGTGCGCAGTGTCCTCCCCAAGGTGGTGCCGGCGTACTCCACGGACACCGATACGCAAGGGTGCACCGGCGACAGGATATAGCCGATGTACACGGAGAAGTACACCACGGCGAACGCCCACGGCGACATCGGCCCCTGCTGAGCGAGGTATACCGGGATCACAATGGACGCCGGGGCTTGGATGCGCCCGGTCGCCAGGCCCAAAAAGGCCGCCAGCCCCACTCCCAACACCTGAGGAGAAAGTGGCAGGGTGGCCATGAGGTCGGGAGCCCCTGATCGCTGAAAGACCGCGATGTAGAGGAACATCCCCACCACGATGAGGCCAAATCTCCAGGGGCGGGCCCGACGCGCGAGCTCCACCCACTCGGCGGGCCGGAGGCTCCGCCCGGCCAGGACCAGGCTCACC
The DNA here is from genome assembly GCA_002011415.1 of Candidatus Acetothermia bacterium JdFR-47. Taxonomy (GTDB): domain Bacteria; phylum Bipolaricaulota; class Bipolaricaulia; order Bipolaricaulales; family Bipolaricaulaceae; genus JdFR-47. The sequence goes on along the minus strand of MTNI01000227.1, from coordinate 2,258 downwards.
CCCACCCCAGTCAGGGTGGCAACCTCGGAGACCGGAAGAGAAACCGCCCTCTTGAGCGCGAAATCGAGCGCCGGAGCCACAAGGATAACGCCCAAAGGGACNAGGAGTCCCGCGGGGGAGAACTCGTCCTCGTACTCCATATCCCCTTGCACGCGCCTGAGGAGGAAGACATACCCCAATGCCACCGCGAGGACGAGGGCGGGGAACTGGTACGGAATCACCTGCCACACGTCCAAGCCGGCGAGCTTCGAGGTGGCGATGAGGGATGAGGAGATCGGGTACACGAGGAGCAAGGCGTGCCTGAACCACACGTTGGCCGCCGCCCGGAGTTCCGGCGGGGCACCCCCGGCCCGCTCGAGGAGCGGGGAAGAAAGGAGNGCCCCACCCGGCATGGGCAGCATCCCCAGAATGGCGGGGGAAAGACCATAAAACGCCCGCCGGCCGATGCGCAGGTTGGCAACTAGGGAGGCCATGTAGCCGTTCTTCTCCAGCGCCCCTCCGATGAGGGGGATGAAAGAGACCGCAAGCGCAAGCAGCATCACCGAGGGATCGCTGAGGACATCCCATAAAACCGCCCCCAGGGCGCCCAAGGGAAGGGTGAACAGCCCCAACAGGAGCGCCGCGCCAGCCATGGCGCCCCATAGGCTGAAGCGGGCCACGGCCATGAGAACGAGGAGTGAGAGGAGGAAACCGGCCCAGATCAGCGTGGGCATTCAGGCCAGTGGGGCAAACCGGGCCACAAAGTGCCTGAGGGGGCCTTCCCCCTCCACGATACGGAAGCCCCCGAGCTCCTCCGCCCGCTCGCGGACGCGGGCGAACGCTTCCACCACCCACTCTAAGTGTTCACGGGTATAGACCCGCCGGGGAATGGCCAGACGCACGAGCTCCATCTTGGCNGCTTCCCCCAGCATCACCGAACCCACCTCCACCGCCCGCACCCCCGCCTCCAAGTACAGGGCGCACACGAGGGCCTGGCCGGGAAAGACATCGCGCGGGATGTGAGGGAGGAGACGGCCGGCGTCCACGTACACCGCGTGGCCACCAGGGGGCCAGTACACGGGAATCCCCACCTCCCGGAGCCGAGCAGCGAGCCAACGTACCTGCCCCACTCGGTCCTGCAGATAGGGAAGCTCAAGCGCCTCTTTAAGGCCCACGGCAATGGCAGCGAGGTCCCTCCCCGCCAGCCCCCCGTAGGTGGGAAAGCCCTCCACCAGGATGAGTCTGGCCCGGCAGCGCTCGAACAGGTTCCGATCCCGCAGGGCCAAAAAACCCCCGATGTTCGCCAGGCCGTCCTTCTTGGCTGACATCAGGCAACCATCGGCCAGGGAGAAGACCTCCCGCGAGATCTCAAAGGGCGTTTTGCCTCCGAAGCCTGGCTCACGTTCGCGGATGAAGAACGAGTTCTCGGCATGGCGACACGCGTCGAGGAAAAAGGGGACCCCGTGGGCGTGGGCGAGCTCAGCCACCTCCCGGATGTTGGCAAGGGAGACCGGCTGGCCGGCGCAGGTGTTGTTGGTCAAGGTGAGCATCACCAAGGGGACGCGGTCCCCTTCCTTCNGGAGAAGCGCCGCGAGGGCAGAGACATCCATGTTCCCCTTGAACGGGAGGTCAGCATCCGGATCCTGGGCCTCAGGTATGGGTAAGTCCACTGGCCTCGCCCCTTGCGCCAGGATGTTGGCCCGCGTGGTGTCGAAATGCGTGTTGTTGGGCACGATATCCCTCGGTTTGAGGAGGGAAGAGAAGAGCACGTGCTCCGCCGCCCGACCTTGGTGGGTGGGTAGGACGTAGGGCATGCCGGTGATCTCCCGGACCGTATCCTGGAACAGCTCGAAGGAACGGGAGCCAGCGTAGGACTCGTCCCCCTCCATGAGGGCGGCCCACTGGGCCTGGGACATGGCCCCGGTGCCGGAATCGGTGAGCAGGTCCACGTAGATGTCCTNCGAGCGAAGGTTAAACAGATTGTATCCCGCCTGTTTGAGCTTGGCCTCTCGGTCCGCGCGGGGGAGCAGTCGAATCGGCTCCACAACCTTGACTTTGAACGGCTTCAGCCATCCCGATTCCATGGGATTCAATCTTACCTCAGCCGTTCGGCCTCGCCAGCGGAGGACGGCGTCACTGCTGCGCCCGGATTACGGCCCCGGCCACGTTGATCAAACCGTAACCGTACTCGCGATCCGGCCCCTTGCTCCCCAAGTCGACCGCGGTTTCCTCGAGCACAGCCACGGCCTGAGCTGCGGTCATGCCGGAATTGGCCGAAA